>JALHHV010000475.1 GCA_022837365.1 Desulfovibrio sp.
GGGTGGCCGCCTCGGGCGTTCCCCCGTCGCCCGCGTCCTGGGGAGCGCCGGGCACGTCGGGCAGGCCATCCAGCAGGGCCAGCCTGTCCGCGAATTCCGGGTCGCGGCGGCGCAGGTCCAGCCCCAGCGGGTGCAGCACCGGGCCGCCCGCCACCGTGCGCAGCGGCGAGAACGAGCGCACCACGCAACGGTCGCCCGCCACGCCCACCATGGGCTCGGTGAAGCGCACCTCGCACAGGGCGGTTTCGCCGGGGGCCAGTTTGTCCCGGTCCGGGAAGTACAGCCGCGCCAACACCTCGCGCGCGCCGTGGTGAAAGTGCACCTCGGTGCGGCTTTTCAGCGGCGTGGGCGCGGACGACAGGCAGGTCAGCCGGGTCATCCAGCGCAGGGACGGAAACAGCGTGCCGGGATGGGCCAGCACGTCGCCGCGCTGCACGTCCTCAACGTCCAGCCCCTGCACGTTGACGGCGGTGCGCCGCCCGGCCGGGGCCACGTCCACCGGGCCGCCGTGGCTTTGCAGGCCGCGCACCCTGGTCAGGGCGCCGCCGGGGTACAACAACACCTCGTCGCCCACCTTCACGCTGCCGGACACCATGGTGCCGGTGACCACCGTGCCGTGCCCCTTCATGGTGAACACGCGGTCCACGGGCAGGCGGAACAGGTCGCTGCGGCGCACCGGGCGCAGTTCGCGTTCCAGCGTCACCAGGTGTTCGCGCAGCGCATCCAGCCCTTGGCCCGTGGCCGACGACACCGGAAAGATGGGCGCGCCCTCAAGGAAGGTCCCGGCCAGGAACCCGGCCACGTCCTCGCGCGCCAGTTCCAGCCATTCCGGGTCCACCATGTCCACCTTGGTCAGGGCCACCAGCCCGTGCCGGATACCCAGCAGCGAGCAGATTTCCAGGTGTTCGCGGGTCTGGGGCATCACCCCTTCGTCCGCCGCGATGACCAGCATGACGAAGTCGATGCCCGAGGCCCCGGCCACCATGTTCCTGACGAAACGCTCGTGCCCCGGCACGTCCACGATGCCCAGCCGCCCGCCTCCCGGCAGGTCGACGAACGCGAAGCCGAGTTCGATGGTGATGCCCCGGCGCTTTTCCTCTTCCAGCCGGTCGCAGTCGATGCCGGTCAGCGCGCGGACCAGCGAGGTCTTGCCGTGGTCGATATGTCCTGCGGTGCCCATGACGACAGGCATGCGTGTACTCCTGCGGCCGCGCGCGGGCGCGGCCAGTCTGGTATATGCTGCGCGGAGAATCCTGTCCTTGCGCCATCAGCCGGGAGCCTTTTTGCTCGCCTCCAGCGGGCAGGGGACGATGTCCCCTGCACCCCCCACTTGCCTCGCATCGTCATGCGGTTGTAGGCAAAAAACAGCACGGGCTCAAGATGGCCGGGCGGCGGAT
>JALHHV010000476.1 GCA_022837365.1 Desulfovibrio sp.
GACCTGAACGCGGACCTGGCCGTGGGCGGCCACGACGAACTGGCCCGCCTGGCCGCCAACCTGCACGGCATGGTGGGCGGGCTGAAGAAGGAACTGGGCTTTTCCAAGGGCATCCTGAGCGGCATGACCCTGCCCTTCCTGGTGGCGGACACGGAGGGCCGCGTCAGCTACTGCAACGCGGCCCTGCTGCGCATGCTGGGCCTGGACGGCGACCCCGAAGCCCAGGCCGGCAGGACCGTGGGCGACATCATGCACGGCGAGCCGCAGCGCGACACGGTGACCAACCGCGTGCTGCGCGACCGCACCGCGCGCACCGGCCAGCGCGTGACCCTGAACAGCCGCAAGGGCGGCCAGGTGCACCTGGTGGTGGATTCCGCGCCGCTGCTGGATCTGGACGGCAATCTCATCGGCGCGTTCAGCGTGTATGCCGACATCACCGAAATGCAGCGCCAGCAGGCGGACATAGAGGAACAGCACGCCCGCATCGCCCGCGCCGCCGACGCCGCGCGTCAGGTTTCCGCGCGGGTGGCCTCCGCCTCGGGCGAGTTGTCTGCCCAGGTGGAGGAGGCCAGCACCGGGGCCGACGAGCAGCGCGGGCTGGCCGTGGAGAGCGCCACGGCCATGGAACAGATGAACGCCTCCGTCATGGAGGTGGCCAGCAACGCGGGTTCCGCCGCCGACCTGGCCGGAGCCGCCCACGAGCAGGCCCGGCAGGGCTCGGCCGTGGTGGAGGAGGCCGTGGCCTGCATCAACCGCGTGGCCGGGCAGGCCCGCGTGCTGGAACGCGACATGGGCGAACTGGGCAGCCAGGCCGAAGGCGTGGGGCGCATCATCGGGGTCATCGAGGACATCGCGGACCAGACCAACCTGCTGGCCCTGAACGCGGCCATCGAGGCCGCCCGCGCCGGTGACGCCGGGCGCGGCTTCGCCGTGGTGGCTGACGAGGTGCGCAAGCTGGCCGAAAAGACCATGCAGGCCACGCGCGAGGTGGTGGGCTTCGTCGAGGCCATCCGCGGCAGTGTGGCCCGCAGCCGCGCCGCCACCGACGAGGCGGTGCGCCTGGTGGAGCAGTCCACGGAGCTTGCCGGGCGCAGCGGCGAGGCGCTGCTGGCCATCGTGGGCACCGTGGACCGCACGGCGGACCAGGTGCGGGCCATCGCCACGGCGGCGGAGCAGCAGTCCGCCGCCAGCGAGCAGATCACCCGCGCGGTGGACCGGATCAGCTCCATCTCGGGTCACACGGCGGACACCATGCGCCAATCGGCAGAGGCCGTGGGCGACTTGGCCCGGCTGGCGCAGGAACTGGATGCCATCATCGACGAGATGCGCTGACGCCCGGCAGGGCGCGGCTACTCGGTAAAGCCGGGCGGCAGGCCGCCGGATGGCGGCGCGCCG
>JALHHV010000032.1 GCA_022837365.1 Desulfovibrio sp.
GGTCCGGCCCGAGGTGGGTGTGCAGCAGGCGCAGGCCGCGCAGGCGGCCCGATCCGGTGCGGGCGCGGGGCAGTTCCGGAATGGTGATGGCCCCGGTGTCGCCCACCAGCACCATGGCCACGCGGCCCTGCCGGTCGATGAGCACCGCCACCTGCCGCCCCACGCTACGGGACAGGGCGGTCAGCTCGCGGGCCTGCTCGTGCGAATAGCCCCCCACGGACGGGAAGCGGCGCTGGTACAGGCGGGTCAGGGCCTTGACGTGGCTGGGCTTCAGCCCCTGGGTGTTGCCGAGAACCTTGGCGATGGGAGTGCTCCTGCGCTGGCGGAATGGAAACAGGGGCGCACGGGCGGCCGCCCGGCGCGGAACAGCAGCATACGCGGAAGGGGCGGCGCGGGGAAGCGGGACGGGAGGGCCGTTCCGCCGCAACCCGGCAGCCCGCGCCGGACCGGCGCATACACGACGAAACCGGGCGTCCACTGGCGGACGCCCGGTCGGCAGGCAATGCGATAGGGCAACTTTTCAGGGGCTGTTTCTAAATTAGGATTTTTGTTCGTTGGCAAGGAAAACAAGCCTGCCATGAGGGAGTAACGGGCAAAAAGACAATTTAGAAGCAGCCCCTAGCGGGCGGCGGCAGCCAGATAGTCGGCGATCATCCGGTCGTAGGCCGCCGTGGCGGCAAAGGTGAGCACCGACATCTCGCGCCGGAACTCCAGCCCCACGCGCATGGAATTGGCGCGCATCTCGTCCATGGCCCGCCCGTAGTACGCGGGAGAGGGCAGCACGAGGATGGAATGGTAGTTCTTGGCGGCGGCGCGCAGCATGCAGGGGCCGCCGATGTCGATTTCCTCCACGGCCTGCCTGAGGTCCAGCCCCTTGGCCGCCGCGGTGGCGAAGTCGTACAGGTTCACGCAGATCAGGTCGAACGGAGCGATGCCCAGTTCGCGCAGCGTGGCCACGTGCTCGGGGTTGTCCTTGTCGGCCAGCACGCCGCCGTGGATGTGCGGATGCAGCGTCTTCACCCGGCCCCCGAGGATTTCGGGAAAGCCGGTCACGCGGCTCACGGGGGTGACCTTCAGGCCCGCGCCTTCGAGCATGCGGCGCGTGCCGCCGGTGGAGACGAGTTCCACGCCGTTGCCCGCCAGGAAGGCCGCGAAGTCGGCCAGGCCGCTCTTGTCCGTGGCGCTCATGAGCGCCCGTTTGATGGGCAGGAACTCCATGCGCACTCCTTGTGTCGCGTAAATGTTCACTAGCCAGTGCCAGAAGACGCCCGCCAGCGCAAGGGCATGCGCCGCACGGGCCGGGTTGCGGGGCGGACCGCAATGCGGTTGCGCGCGCCGGGAGCGCGCCGGGGCTAGGGGGCCTTCGTGCGGGTTTCCGCCGGCGTCGCCTGACGTGGATGCTCCGTAACGCGCGCCGCAGGGGCGCGGCGTGCGGTCATGCACAGGAAGACGCCGCCAAGGATGGCCAGGGAACTGGCGGCCAGCCGGGCGGTGACCGCCTCGCCCAGGAACAGCGCGCCTCCGGCGGCGGTGATGGGCGGCACGCACAGCTGCACCACGGCGGCCATGGTCACGGACAGGCGCGCCACCGCCGCGTACCACAGCACGTAGCCCACGGCCGAGGCCAGCGCCCCGGCGGCCACGGCATACGCGACGCCCGGCCCGGAAGGGAGCCCGTCGCCCGCCAGCAGGGGCAGCAGCAGGGCGCACGGGGCGGCCCGCAGGAAATTGCCCGCCGTGGCGGCAAGGGGATCGCGCGCCGTGCGCCCGCGCACCGAATAGACGCCCCACGCCGCGCCCGCCACGAAGATGACCAGCGCCCCGCCCGCAGGCGGCGCGGAAAGGCCGGGCAGCACCAGCGCCACCAGCCCGGCCAGGGCAAGGCCCAGGCCCAGCCCCTGCCGCCTGCCGGGCCGCTCGCCCGCCAGCAGGCCCAGGCCGAACATGCTCCCCTGCACGGCCACGGCGATGACCAGCGTGCCCGCGGCGGCGGGCAGGTCGACGTAGGCCCACGAGAAACAGGCCATGTACGCCAGCAGGGCCAGCGCGGCGGGCCAGTCGCCCGCGCGCCACAGGGCGGGCAGGCTGCCGGGTTCATCAGGCCGCGCGGCCAGCGCCAGGCGTCCGGCGCACAACGCCCACAGCAGCAGGGCGCCCGATGCCACGCGGATGGCCGTGTAGCTGGCCGGGGCCATCCGCGCGTCCAGCAGGGCAAGGCGGCAGAGCACCGAATTGGCGGCGAAGAAGACCATGGCCAGCAGGGTCCGGACAGGAAGGGTCATGCGGAAAACCTTGGAGGGCATGCGGCCGGGAGGCTCCGGCGCGTGGGAGGGGCTGCCGCGACGGGTACAGGGTAGCGGCGGACGGCGGGCTTGTCACCCGCGCGGCTACTCGTCCCCGCCCTTCATCTTGCGGAAGATGGTGCTGCGGTCCACGCCGAACTGCTTGGCCACCTCGGCGATGGTGCCGTAGCGGGCCAGGGCCTGGCGCAGCACGCGGCCTTCCAGTTCGCGCATGATGTCCTTGAAGTTGCGGCCCTCGATGTCCACGCCGGTCGCGGGGTCGGGGCAAGGGCTGGCCTTGGGCGGTGCGGGGCGGACGAAGGGCATGTCGCGCGGTTCGATGGCGGTGCGCTGGCAGGTGACCACAAGGCCCTGGATCAGGTTTTCCAGTTCGCGCACGTTGCCGGGCCAGTGGTGCTCGCGCAGGGCGTCCTCCGCCTCCGCCGACAGGGTGAGACGGCGGCGGTACTTGGCGCAGTAGAACTTCAGGAACCCCTGCGCCAGGGGCACGATGTCGGCCTTGCGCTGGCGCAACGGGGGAATGCGGATCACCGCCACCTTCAGGCGGTAGTAGAGGTCGCTGCGGAAGCGCCCCTCGCGCACCTCCTTTTCCAGATCCTTGTTGGTGGCGGCCACGATGCGCACGTCCACCCGGGCGGAGGTGGTGGAGCCCACGCGCATCACCTCGCGGTCCTGCAACAGGCGCAGCAGGCGCGACTGCATGGGCATGGGCAGTTCGCCGATCTCGTCGAGGAACAGGGTGCCCCCGGCGGCGGCCTCGACGAGGCCCATCTTGCCGTGCCGGTTGCCGCCGGAAAAGGTGCCCGGCGTGTACCCGAACAGTTCCGTCTCGATGAGGTTGGCGGGAATGCTGGCGCAGTCCGCCTTGATGAACGGCTTGCCCGCGCGCGGGCTGGCGGCGTGCAGGCGGCGGGCCAGCACGTCCTTGCCCGTGCCCGTGTCGCCCAGCAGCAGCACCGTGGCGTCGGTTTCCGCGATGCCTTCCAGCTGTTCGCATATCTTGCGCATGACCGAGCTGTGCAGCATCACCGGGTAGTTCTCGGTGCGCTCGGGGCTTGCGCTGCTCAGGCTCTGGAAGGCGTCCAGCAGTTCCTTCTGCGAGGCCAGTTCGCGCTTCAGTTCCATCAGGGTGGTCACGTCGCGCATGAAGGTGACCACGTAGACCACCTCGCCGTCACGGTCGAGGATGGGGCTGCCGTCGAGGAACAGCTTGCGGCCGGTGGAGATGTTCTGGATCGACGTGGTGCCCTGGCGGGTCTTGACGATCTCTGGGTTGAGCACCACGTCGAACACGCCGTGGCGCATCATTTCGATGGCGGACTTGCCGAGCAGGTCTTCCTTGGGGATGCCGGTCAGTTCGCTGTGCCGCCGGTTGAGGTACACGATGGTCCCCTCGCGGTCGGTGATGCAGATGGCGTCCTTGAAGGTGTCCAGCAGCTGGTCGAGGTATTCCGCAAGCATGTCGCTCCCTTGGCGAAGGGATCGGCCGCCCTTCCGCCCGGGGACCGAAAGGGAGGCACGGCCGGGAGTCCGGGGACGGCGGTTCCGCTTCGCCATGGGACTGGTATAGGGCAAGGCCGGGGTGAAGGAAAGGCGGGCGCGCCCCGCACGGGCCGACATGCGGACGCGCCCGCCCCACGGGTGTCCTTCCGGCTGCGGGTTTTTGCCGTAAGGGGGCCGTAACAGGCCGACATGACGGCTGGGCCGTGGGTGCCATTCGGCGCGGGGCCGCCATCCCGGCGTTGCGGCCCCCGCCGCCACGGGCCCGGGGGCTGTCTCCAAAGCAGGATTTTCGTTCGTTGGTGAGGAAAACAAGCCTGCCATGAGGGAGTATACTCTTATCGTATTTGACCGACATGGCAGGCGACGTTTGACGACGCCAACGGGCGAAAGGACAATTTGGAGACAGCCCCCTAGCCGCCAAGACCGCCCATGCAGGTGTACTTGATCACCGTGTAGTCATCGAGGCCGTGGCGCGAACCTTCGCGGCCCATGCCGCTTTCCTTCACGCCGCCGAAGGGGGCCTCGCAGGTGGAGATGAGGCTTTCGTTGATGCCCACCAGCCCGTATTCCAGCGCTTCGGACACGCGGAAGGCCGCGCCCAGGTCGCGGGTGTAGGCGTAGGCGGCCAGGCCGAATTCCGTGTCGTTGGCCATGGCGATGGCCTCGGCCTCGGTCTTGAAGCGGAACACCGGGGCCAGCGGGCCGAAGGTTTCCTCCTTGGCGAAGGCCATGGCCGGGGTGGCCCCGGCGATGACCGTGGGCTCGAAGAAATTGCCTCCCAGGCTGTGCCGGCGGCCGCCGCAGACCAGCGTGCCGCCCTTGTCCAGGGCGTCCTTGACCTGCGATTCCACCTTTGCCAGCGCCTTGCCGTCGATGAGCGGGCCCTGGGTCACGCCCTCGTCCAGCCCGCTGCCCACCTTCAGGCCGGAAACGGCCACGGCCAGCTTCTGCACGAACAGGTCATACACGCCTTCCTGCACGTAGAAGCGGTTGGCGCAGATGCAGGTCTGGCCGGTGTTGCGGTACTTGCTGGCCATGGCCCCGGTGATGGCGAGGTCGATGTCCGCGTCGTCGAATATGAGGAACGGCGCGTTGCCGCCAAGCTCCATGGACACCTTCTTCACCGTGGTGGCGCACTGGCGGATCAGTTCCTTGCCCACCTCGGTGGAGCCGGTGAAGCTCACCTTGCGCACAGCGGGGTTGGAGGTCAGTTCGCCGCCGATTTCGCGGGCCGAGCCGGTCAGCACGTTGAACACGCCCTTGGGCACGCCCGCCTGCTCGGCCAGCCCGGCCAGGGCCAGGGCGGAATAGGGGGTCTGGCTGGCGGGCTTGACCACCACCGGGCACCCGGCGGCAAAGGCCGCGCCCACCTTGCGGCCGATCATGGCCGTGGGGAAGTTCCACGGGGTGATGATGCCCACCACCCCCACGGGCTCGCGGGTGACCAGGATGCGCTTGCCCGGCCACGGCGCGGGCACGATGTCGCCGTACATGCGGCGGGCTTCCTCGGCGAACCAGCGCAGGAAGCTGCACGCGAAGCCGATTTCGCCGCGCGCCTCGGGCAGGGGCTTGCCCTGTTCAAGGGTCATCAGCTTGGCCAGGTCTTCCTGGTTCTGCATGATCAGGTCGCGCCAGCGCAGCATGATGTCCGCGCGCTGCACGGCGGTCATGGCGCGCCATGCGGGCCAGGCGCGGGCGGCGGCGGCGATGGCGCGGGCGGTTTCCGCCTTGCCGCACGCGGGCACGGTGCCCAGTTGCGCGTCGTTGGCGGGGTTGTGCACGGGAAGGGTGGCGCCGTTGTCGGCCCCGACCCACGCGCCGTCGATGTAGCATGCCTGACGCATCAATTCGGGATTGCTCAACATGTTCGCTCCTTTGAAGTTCCGGATGCTTCGGAGGCCAGTGCGGGACGGAAGGGGGGCGTCGCGGCCCCGGTCCGTGATTATTCGGTCACCTTGTATACGGCGTTGCAGTCCTCGCGGCCCAGCCCGGCGGCGCTGGCGCGGCGGAAGGTTTCCAGCGCGGCGGACATGGCGGGAATCTTCATGTCCCAGGCGGCGGCCATCTCGCAGCCCAGCCGCACGTCCTTCAGGGCGAGGTCCAGGCCGAAGCGGTTGGCGTAGTCGTCGGCGGCGATCCACGGGCCGCGCACGTCCATCTGGAAGCTGCGCGCCCCGGTGTCCTGCAGCAACTCCACCAGAGCGGCGCGGTCGATGCCGGCCTTTTCGCCGATGCGCAGGCCCTCGGCCAGCACGGCCAGGTTGGTCATGCCCACCATGTTGCTGATCAGCTTCACCGCGCACGAGGCGGCCACGCTGCCCATGTAATACGCCTGGCTGCCGATGACGGGCCAGATGTCGGCCAGCCCGTCGAACACGGCCCGGTCGCCGCCGACGAACATGGGTTCCTCGGCCTTTTCCGCGTGGGCGGGGGTCTTGCCCAGGGTGCATTGCAGGAAGGCGCAGCCCCTGGCCTTGGCGGCGGCTTCAAGCCGGGCCGAGGTCTGCGGGTCGATGGTGCTCAGTTCCACGTGGATGGCGCCGGGCTTCAGCCGTTGCAGCAGGCCGTCGTCGCCCAGCATCACCCCTTCCACGTGCGCGGGCATGGGCAGGCTGGTGAACACCAGGTCGCATCCGGCCAGGTCGGCCAGATTGGCCGCGGCGCGGCCCGTGGGGCCGGCGGCGACGGCACGGGCCACGGCTTCTGCGCTCAGGTCGTAAACCAGCACGTCCTTTCCGGCCCGGATGAGGTTACGGGCCAGCCCTCCTCCCATGAGTCCTGCGCCGACGAATCCGATATGCATGACGTTTCTCCTTGGCGGGTATTGCCCGCGCGGTGCGCGGGCCCGGTTTGACGTTGCGTCCGTTGCGTTCCCCGGATCGGGGCCAAGCGGGCCAAAAGGGGCCGGGTGGACGGCACGGGCGAAAAGAACCGTTATGGACAGCGAGTGGCGGACGGGCGGCCTACCACCACTTGATGCGCTCGGTCACGTACTCGCGCAGCCGGACGAACTCGGGGTCGTCGTACTGGCGGGGGCGGGGCAGGTCCACGATGACCTCTTCCTTGATGGTCGAAGGCTTGGGCGACAGGATCAGGATGCGCTCCGCGAGGTAGATGGCCTCTTCGATGTTGTGGGTGATGAAGGCCACGGTGCTGCCCAGTTCCTTCCAGATGCGGATCAGCTCGTCTTCCAGGTAGTAGCGCAGCTTCACGTCCAGCTGGCCGTAGGGCTCGTCCATCAGCAGCAGGTCGGGGTTGATGGCGAAGTTGCGCGCGATGACCACGCGCTGCTCCATGCTGGCCGAAAGCTGCTGCGGGTAGTAGGTGCGGTATTTGCGCAGGCCCACGATGTCGAGCATGCGCTCGGTGCGCTGCTCTATTTCGGCTTCCGGCAGGCGCTTGATGCGCAGGCCGAAGCGGATGTTGTCCTCCACCGTCAGCCAGGGGATGGCGGAAACCTCCTGGAACACGAAGGCGATGTTGTGGATTTCCGGCGAAGCGGGCACGCCGTCCACCAGGATGGACCCTTCGGTCATGGGAATGAACTGCGAAAGACAGTTCAGGAACGTGGTCTTTCCGCAGCCCGTGGGCCCCACGATGCACAGCAGTTCCCCCTGGTAGATCTCGAAGTTGATCTTATCGAGCACCAGCAGGTCGCCGTAGCACTTGGTGAGGTTTTCCACCTGCACCTTGATCTTGCGGTGTTCGGCGTAGGGATAGTTGGCGGCAGTCTCCATGACATGTCTCCTATAGGGAAAGGTCCGTGGCGTTGGAGATCTGCTTTCTGTAGGTGAGAAAAGCAGGGTCGGTGTAGTTGCGCGGCGAGGGGATGTCGATGGCGTATTCCGCCTTCACCCTGCCGGGCAGCACGGACATGACCAGTATCCTGTCCCCCAGGTAGATGGCCTCTTCGATGTTGTTGGTGACGAAGATGACCGTGCGCTTGTCCTTTTCCCAGATGGAGCGCAGGTCCTGCTCCATGGCGTAGCGGGTCTGGGCGTCCAGCGCGCCGAAGGGTTCGTCCATGAGCAGGATGTCCGGGGCGTTGGCGTAGGCGCGGGCGATGCCCACGCGCTGCTTCATGCCGCCGGAAAGCTGTTCCGGGTAGGCTTTCTCGAAGCCCTTCAGCCCCACCAGGTCGATGTAGCGGTGGGCGATTTCCCGCCGTTCCTTCATGGGCACGCCGCGCACGGCAAGGCCGAAGGCCACGTTGTGCTCCACGGTCTTCCACGGCATCAGGGCGTAGCGCTGGAAGACCATGGCCCGGTCCGGCCCCGGCCGGGTGACCGGCGTGCCGTCCAGCAGCACCTGCCCGGCCGAGGGCTCGATGAGCCCGGCGATGCAGTTGAGCAGCACGGTCTTGCCGCACTGGCCCGGCCCCAGGACGACCAGGAATTCGTTCTCGCGCACCGTCAGCGACACGCGGTCGAGAACCAGCAGCCGCTGGTCCTGCCCCGGCACGTGAAATGCCTTGGACAGGTCGCGGCATTCGATCTTGGCAGTCTGTTCCGTCATACCAGTTCCCTCCGCCAGGGGCACAGCGCCCGTTCCGCCCAGCGCAGCGAGGCCGCCAGCAGCGACCCCACGATGCCGATCAGGATCATGCCCACGAGAATCATGGGCGGCCGGTTCAGGTCCATGCCCTGGATGATGATGAACCCCACGCCCTCGCGCGCGCCCACCAGTTCCGCCGCCAGCACGCACATCCAGGCCATGGACAGCGCGTTCTGCAACCCGGCGAAGATGGAGGGCAGGCACGCTGGCACGGCCACGTTGAAGAACTGCTGCCGCCGCGAGGCCCCGAACGAGCGGGCCGCGTCGATGAGCAGCGGGTCCACGTAGCGCATGCCGGTGTACGAGTTCAGCACCAGGATGACGAAGGAGCCCACGAAACAGATGAACACCTTGGAGCCTTCGGCCACGCCCAGCCACAGGATGGCGATGGGTATCCACGCGATGGGCGGGATGGGCCGCAGCAGTTCGAAGATGGGCGAGACGATCTTCTCGCAGGTCCGGTTCCAGCCCATGCACAGGCCCAGTGGCAGCCCCAGCAGGATGGCCCACAGGTAGGCGGTGAGCACGCGCCTGAGGCTGTAGCCCACGTGGGCCAGGATGTCCTTGCCGCCCACGGGGGTGTGGAACAGGCGCACGGCCTCGTCCCAGACGCGGCCGGGAGAGGGGAGAAAGTCGGGGTTGGTGTACAGCGAGACCACCTGCCAGAACGCCACGAAGGCCAGCAGCGATCCGGTGGTGAGCGCGGCGGGCATCAGCCGCTTGCCGAGTCGACCGATCATGAGAGCCTCCGGGAGGATGCGAAGCGGGCCTCGATCCTGGTCAGCCCCCACGACATCAGCGCGCCCAGCAGGCCGATGGCCAGCATGCCCACGATGATGATGTCCGGGCGGGCCAGCCTGCGGCCGAGCTGGATCATGTAGCCAAGCCCCTGCGAGGCGGCCAGCAGTTCGGCCGCCACCAGGGTGGTCCACGCGGCGTTGAGCGACAGCTTGATGCCCGTGAACACCATGGGGATGGCCGAGGGAACGCCGATCTTGCGGAAGGTTTCGAAATTGGAGGCGCCGTAGATCCGGGCGACGCGGATCAGCACCGGGTTGGTCAGGCGGATGCCCGTGTACGAGTTGATCACGCAGGGCACGAACGCCGCCAGAAAGATGATGAACGCCTTGGCGTGCATGCCGATGCCCAGCCACAGGATGGCGATGGGTATCCAGGCGATGGGGGGTATGGGGCGCACCGCGTCGAACAGCGGGCGCACCAGCAGGTTGACCGGCTTGTACCAGCCCATCAGCAGCCCCAGCGGCACGCCGATGCACACGGCGGCCCCGAACCCGGCCAGCGCCAGCGACAGGCTGGCCCAGGCGTGCTGCTGCAACAGCGCGCCGTCGGGATTGGGTTCGGACAGCTTGTCCACGAAGACGCCGAGGATCTCGGACGGGGGAACCAACTGGTAGGGTCCGATGATCTCGAACCGGCAGATCAGTTCCCAGATGACCAGGAAAAGGATCAGGCTGACGACGGATATCCAGTGTTCACGGGCGGCGGCGGCCAGGTAGCCGGTCTTTTCCACCTCCAGCGATACGGGGCTCGATGCGCCGTCTGGGCTTGTCTGCATGCTAGACTCCTGTCGCACGGGGGAAGGGGGGCGACAGGGCTCCATGCCGGGCGGAACCTGTCGCTCGGGGCGTCGCGCCGTCCTCCGGAACCGTCCTCCGGCGCTGGGCACCGGAGGACGGCGGAGGTTGCGTCGCTACTTCGCCGCGGCGCGGCGTTCGGCCAGCTTCTTCATGAACGACGGGTCGATCCCGTAGTTGCTCTTGACGTAGCGGTCGTATTCCTTGGCGGTGATGCGGCCCTGGGTGAGCATGAACTTGGCCACGCCGTCCATCCACGCGGCGGTCTTGGCCGGGTCTTCAAGCAGGCGCACCTGTTCGTTCACGTCGTACAGGGGGCGGTACTTGAATTCCTTCTCCACCTGGTCGCGGGTCAGTTCCAGGCCGCAGTAGCCGGTGAAGTAGTTCAGCAGCGGTTCCACGCTCTTGCCGGGCTCGTTCTTCATCATCTCGACGCCGCGCATGTACACGTCCAGCCAGTCCACCACGAGGTCGGGGAACTTTTCGGCGAAGTCCTTGCGCACGCCGATGCCGCCCAGGATGACCACCCCGGCCTTGCTGCCCGAGGAGACCTTTTTCCAGCCCTTGGCCTCCGCGATGTAGCTGAACGGGGCCCACAGCTGGATCACGTCGCCCTCGCCCGCGTTGAACGCGGTGACGGCCTGGCCCTGCTCCATGTGCACCAGCGAGACGTCGGTGTCCTTCAGGCCCAGCGCGGCGAGGGTGGCGGTGAGGGCGTAGTGGCCGGTGGACACGGTGGTGGCCAGCACCTTCCTGCCCTTCCAGTCGTCGGGGCTGCCGTAGATGTCGGGGAACTTGGGGTTGGCGCCCTTGTTCTTCAGCAGCGGCGAATCGGGGCGCACCCACAGGTCGTTGGTTTCCGATTCGTCGTTGGAAATGCCGATGAACTTGTAGCCGTAGCGCATGCTGGCCATCATGGTCGGCAGGGCGCCCATGGCTCCCACGTCCCACTGGTCCGCGGCCAGCGCCTCCACCTGCGGCGCGCCCGAGGCGAAGAGCATGAAGGTGTTGGTGAACGGGGCGCTGGCGAGCCAGCCGGCCTTTTCCGCGTACCACAGCGGCATGCCGTGCAGGCAGGGCTGCGCGCTGGTGCGGATTTCCGGTTTGTTCGCCGCGTGCGCGGCCAGGGGGGAGAAGGCGGCGACGCCCCCCATGACACTGGACAGGATGACGCCGGTAAGAAGGATGGCAAGGGCTGTGGCCAGACGCTTTTTCATGTGCGACCTCGCTGTTGCTGTTCCGTGAAATTGTCACATGAAGCCGGGAACGGAGCCGTTTGACACAGGAAAACGCTGTCATTTCGCCGTGAAACCACCATCGAGCATGATCGTTTGTCCGGTGACGTACGATGATGCGTCGCTTGCGAGGAATATGGCCAGGCCGTGCAGGTCCTCCATGCGGCCGTTGCGGCCAAGGCAGGTCTGGGCCGCATGGCGGGCCACGGCGTCCGGGTCGTCGAACACCGGCGCGGTGAGCGCGGTGGGGAAGAAACCGGGGCCGATGGCGTTGCAGGTGATGCCGTACGGTCCCCAGGCCTGGGCCATGGCGCGGGTAAGCTGCACGATGCCGCCCTTGGCCGCGCCGTAGGGCGCGCTGTGGGGCATGGCCCGGCAGGATTGCAGGGAGGCTATGTTGATGATGCGGCCCCAGCCGCGTTCGCGCATGCCGGGGGCCAGCGCCTGGACGAGGAAGAACGGCGCGGAAAGGTGCAGGTCTATCTGGCGCCGCCAGGTCTCGGGGGTGACGTCCTCGAACGGCTGGCGCAGGTTGACGCCCGCCGCGTTGACCAGGATGTCCACATGCCCCAGCAGGTCGCGGGCCTGCTTCGCGCTGGCGGCGATGGCGGCGGGGTCGGCGAGGTCGGCGGAAAGGGTCAGGGCTTCGATGCCGAGGGCGGCGAGCCGGGCCGCCGCCCCGTCCAGTTCCGGCTGGCGGCGGGCCAGCAACAGCACGCGCGCCCCGGCCAGGCCCAGCGCGGTGGCCATGGCCTCGCCCAGGCCGGAATTGCCGCCGGTGACCAGCGCGGTCCTGCCGACGAGGCCGAACATTTCAGGTACGGGGGACGATGCGGGGGCGACGGGGCGGCCGGGAGGGTTCATGGCATGCCTCCCGTCGGCGGCCGCCATGGAATACAGAAGCCGGTGTGACGCTGCGCGGCGCGGGGCACGCCCTTTCCGCCAATGCCACCCGTATGTACTGCAAGGTATGCGTTGCCTGTACACCGTGGCGTCGCACCATGCCCGTACATGCGGGCATCCTGCGGCATGTCGCGACATACCATGGATGTTGCGTAATGGGAGCGGCAGGCATTTTCCGTCATGGAAACTCCGTGTCTCGCACCGTTACATGCATGCTGGCTTGCATGATCAACCAGTGGCCCCCGGCATGCCGGGAATGCCGTGACTGCTGCAATGAAAAACGTGTGGGCAGCGCGCAGTGGGAAAAGAGCAAGAATGGTGCCGTTTGTGAATGATTGGGCGAACGAAGAATTTGAATGAGCGGGCACTCTTTTTTGAAGTATCCTCCCTGTATAATCTTCTTGAATTACATGCCTTATTTTTCCGTTGCCCTTGAGCGTCCCGCGCCGGGTCAGGGCGTTTCGTGTTCAGGCCCGGATATGGCCGCAGCACCGGAGCATGAACAATAATGAAAGCTATTCTTGATAACCTGCCAGCCATGCGAAAAAAGGGAACAAGAAAGAAACCACAAAAGATGCAACCACGGGAAACTTTCAAGTCTTATATATGATGCAAAAAAACAACGCCATTTGGAATGTGCAAATTGACATTATATATCATGTGGATGTCATGCCAATCCGGGATTGGCGTTGCAAAAATGCGCCGCATTGGGTGGCCGGTTGTGCCGATTTGCACTGTTCCGTACGAACGGCGCAAAAAAGGCATCCCGAAAGGGATGCCGGAGCCTGCTGACAAACCTAAATTCTT
>JALHHV010000477.1 GCA_022837365.1 Desulfovibrio sp.
GTCAGGGCGGGCGATTCCACCGCCAGTTCGCCGTCGCGCAGCACGATGCGCACGTCGCGCAACTCCTCGCGCACTTCCATCCACGATTCCTCGATGGAAATCTCCACGCCCGGCATGATCCGCCCCGGCACCACCAGTCGGCAGCGCTCGGCGATGGGGCCGCCGCGCTTCAGGTCTTCCCACAGCGCGGCGCGCTGGCGCAGCAGGCGGTCCATCTTCTTCAGCGCGGCCTCCAGGCGGCGCACCGGCTCCTCCTTGCCCGCCGGGGTGTCGGCGGCCACGGCCTCGTAATGGATGATGCGCTGGCGAAGGTCGCGGATGTTTTCCTCCAGCCGGGTGATCTTGCGGAACTTGAACGGGTCGTAGCCCAGGTTGACCTTGGTGGGGGTGCCCTGCGCGCCGCCCAACTGGTTTTCGATGTACACCAGGCCCGCGCCGTGCACCGTGCCGCCCTGCACGCGGTCCTTCACGACGAGATTCGCCCCGGCGTAGATGCGGCAGTGCAGGGCGAAGCGTTCGATGTACATGTTGCCGTGCGAGCGTAACTCCGCGTTTTCGGCAAAGGGCACGCGCAGGGTGTCGCCCGCGTCCAGCAGGCAGCCCTTGCCGCCCTTGATGCCGCTTTCGCAGGCTATGGCGCCCTGGGCGCGCACCACCGCGCCTTCCACCACGCCCTTGATCAGGATGTTGTCGGCCTGGATCTCGAAGCCGGGCTTCACGTCGGCATGGGCGGCAAGGTCGCCCACGAAGAAGATGTTGCCGGTGTGGAAGTCCACGTCGCGGCGCACGTTGAGCATCTTCTTCACCGTGATCAGCCCGTCGTGGTAGAACACGTACCCGTTGGCGTCGGCCAGCACCCGCGTGGGCGCGGCGGGGTCCACCGCGCAGTTGGGACCGCAGGGCAGTTCCTTGGGCGCGGCGTCGTACACGTAGCGCGGGTCCGGCGGGCCTTCGCCCGCCTCCTCCAGCGGCACCAGTTCCGCCAGCACCTGCCCCTTCACCACGTTCTGGACGTAGCCGAGGTTGTAGCGGTCGATGTTGCCGGCATCGTCCGCTTTGGGCTTCAGGTGCATGTAATCGAAGTCGGGTTCGAAATGGTGGCGCAGGTAATATGGCATGGGCGCTCTCCGTGGGCTGTGCCTGCGGCGTCGCGTGGCGCGCCGCGTATCCGGACTGCGGGCGAGGGATGGCGTGTTCTTGCGGTTGCCGTGCCGCACCCTGCCCCTGTGGCAGGGGCGCTAATCGGGCAGCAGGGCCAGCAAATCCTCCTCGTCGCCGAGGATGGGAAAGAATCCGGTGAGTTGCGCCGTTTCCATGGTGTGCACCGCCTCCGGCGTGGGCCGGTACAGCAGCAGGCGGCGGCCCATGGAGCGCGCCTTGGTGCTGGCGCACCACGTCGGACACGCCCTTGCGGGCGAACAGCCGTTCCAGTTCGTTGCGAACCTCGGTGGCGTTGGCCAGGGTCAGTTCGCCCGTCAGCGCCGCGACAAGGATGTTTCCGTGATCGTCAAGCTCGAGGTGCGCCATTGTTCCTCCGGGATGGCCAATTGCAGATGCAGGGTGTTGCCGTCCGGGCCGGTTTCACCCGTCACGGCATCGCACAGGCAGGCGATGATGCGCAAGCCCCGTCCGGACGTGGCTTCGGGAGCCGCTCCGGGCGTCTCGGGCGGGGGCAGCGGGCATGCCGCGCAGCCGCGCCCCCAGTCGGTGACGGCCAGCATCATGCCCACGCGCGGGTTCACCGTAAGGCGCACCCGCAGCGGACCGGGCTGCCCCGCCGGGTAGGCGTGGCGCACCACGTTGGCGCACGCCTCGGCCGTGACCAGTTCCAGCGGGTGCACCAGCACGGGGGCCATGGTGCCGGCGATGCCGCGCACGAAGGGACGGTAGGTTTCGCGCAGGGCGGTGGTGGAGAATTCGTAGCTGTGCATGGCGCGTATACCCGTCGATGAAGGTGGCCGCGTGGGGCGTCCGGCCTGTCGGGATCAGTCCGGGTCAGTCCGGATCAGGCCGGGGCAGTCGGTTTTGTCCGTTGGTTTGCGATGGGGCCATCGCGGCGTATCCACAGGGCGGTGACGTCGTCGCGGAAGGGCGGCGTGCCGCCCGCCGCCTCGCGCAGGGCCGCCTCCATGGCCGCCAGCACGTCGCTGCCCGCGCGCAGGCAGGGTTCGGTCATCTCCATGAACCGCTCCGGGCCAAGGCGCGCCCCGCCGCGCACGGTCCAG
>JALHHV010000478.1 GCA_022837365.1 Desulfovibrio sp.
ACGGCCGCGCGCTGGGCGATGGCGGGCACGACGGACGCAGCCGGAACGCACGGATGCCGCCTGCCCGCCAGCCGCCCCGGCTCGCCTGAAGGGCCATCCCCTTGCCAGCAACACTTTTTTACGTCAATAGACCTCGGCAGACACACTCGGCCAGCGCTTCGCCCCACCCCGGCGAAGCGCGGAAAATCTATGCGTGCCTTTCAGGCAACGCGGCAGTGCATCACCCACGCCACGAGGCGATACGACAGGGCGGCTCCTTAGGGCCGTATCCGGCGGTGGCGTGTGCCCTGCGGCCAGACGCGCGCGTGGCATACCCTCGCCTTTTTCCCAAGGACTGCACGTGGTCCCCGTCCTGCATACCCAATTGGAACGGCTGAAACGGCACATTCCGTGGCACTGGCGCAACGCCGCCCCTCTGGACCATGTCCGCATCCGCACGACGCGCGAGACACTGGCGCGCTGCGCGGCCGTCATAGCGTCGCAACAGGGCGGCGCTTACCTGCGCTTCGGTGACGGAGACGTCTACCTTGCCCACGGCACGGACGATGCGCTGCAAACCTCCACCCCCGACTTCACCCGGGAAATGCGCGAGGCATTCCGGTGCAACATGCCGGGCGTGCTGAAGGCGCTCCCCATACATTCGGTGAAATTCGGCCATGAGGAGGGAATGTCGCCGGGCGTCTTCCTGATGCGCGACGCCGCGGCCGAACGATTCCTGCGCAGGACGCTGGAATGCTTCACGGGACACCCCATCTACAGCGCGGTGGCCCTGCACTACCAGTTCTCCGCGGATTTCGAATACGCGCTGGCATTCCTGAAGCTGCTGAAACAAAACGCCGCCCTGTTCGTCGGGGCCGAAGACGTGTCGGAAGCGGACCGGAGGCTGCTGTTCGGCGACGCACCCCACGTCCGCACGCCGATGAAGGATTCGTACCGCGCCATGGACCGGATCGAACAGGAAACCGCCACGCTCCTGTCCACGCGGGAGGACTACGGCGTGGTCGTGGTGGCCACCGGCTGCGCGGGGCGGGTGCTCATCAAACGCCTGCTGCACCGGGGCCTGACGCGCTTCTTCTATTTCGACTTCGGCAGTCTGCTGGACATCATCTGCGGGTGGAACACCCGGACGTGGCACAGCCGGGCAGGCATCACCCCGGAAAAGATCGAGCGGCTCCGGCGCGAACTGGCGTAGCCGGGGACAGCCCGACGCCCCAGGGCCGCGACGCCGGAACTGTACATGCCACCATTGCCCCGGTCCGTGCATCCGCCGCACGGGCCGGGGTTTTTCGTTCAGTCCCGCGCCCTGGCGTGGGCGGACAGCACCGCCAGCTGCACCCCGGCCAGATGTTCCAGTTCCTCGGCCAGGGCCAACGCGCGGGCGGCGGAGACCGGCGCAGCACAGGCCGTGACGCTCCATCCACACCGCGTCGCGGGTGGCGGCGGCAGCGGCCACGGCGTCGGCCAGTTCCCGCGTGCCGGGGGCGTGGGCGGGCGCGAAGCCCAGTTGGCCGCACAGCAGTTCCGATTCGTAGATGGGCAGGCGCAGCATGTCGTCCGGGGGCACCAGAGCCCCCAGGGCCAGCAGGCGCGGTGGGTGGGTGTGCACCACGGCCATGGCGTCGGGCCGGGCGCGGTAGACGGCCAGATGCATGGCCCCTTCCGACGAGGGCTTGCCCCCGGCCAGCACCGCACCGGTGGCGATGTCCACCAGCGCGAGGTCGCCGGGGCCAAGGTCGCCCTTGGCCGCGCCGGAGCAGGTCAGCAGGCAG
>JALHHV010000479.1 GCA_022837365.1 Desulfovibrio sp.
CCCCCGCCACGCGAGCCAGTTCCGCCGGGGTCAGCGGACGGCGCAGGGTGGCGGAAAGCTCGCGCACCGCCTCGACGATGGCGGGCAGCGCAGGGGGCGGCGGCAGGATGGACAATTCGGCCAGGGCGGCGGCCACGGCGGCCGCGCCGCTCTTGCGGCCCACGCCCAACCGGCGGCTGCCGCCCACCAGGTCCGGCGGAAAGGGCTCGAACAGGCTGGGGTCGCGCCGCACGCCGTGGGCATGCAGCCCGCTTTCCACGGCGAAGATGTCCCGCCCGGCCACGGGCCAGTGGCGCGGCACGGACAGGGACGCGGCCTGGGCCACGTGGCCGCACAGGCCGGGCAGGGGAGAAAGGTCGAACCGGGCCCGGCCGCGCACCACCAGGGCGGCGGCCAGTTCTTCCAGCCGGGCCACCCCGGCCCGCTCGCCAAGGCCCAGTATGGACACGTCGGCGCAGTCCGCCCCGCACTCCAGGGCGGTGAGCGCGTTGGCCGTGGCCATGCCGCAGTCGTTGTGGAAATGGGCGCCGATGGACACCCGGCGCGCGCGGGGGGACGCGCCGCCGTGGCGGGCCGCGTCCAGCGCGGCGCGCAGCCCGCGCACCACCTCCGCCACCTCCAGCGGGGTGAACAGCCCCACCGTGTCGCTCAGGCGCACCCGGTGCGCCCCGTGCGCGGCGGCATGGCGCGCCACGGCGGACACGAAGTCGCGGTCCGCGCGCGAGGCGTCCTCCATGCCCACGGTGACGTGTTCGATGCCCAGCGCGCGCGCCTCGGCCAGGGTGGCCGCCAGCAGGTCGAGCAGGGCGGGCCTGCCCACGCCCAGCCGCCGGGCCAGATGCGCGTCGGAAACGGGCACGCCCACGCACACCCGCCGCGCCCCGCAGGCCACGGCGGCGCGCAGGTCTTCCGGGCGGCAGCGGCACCATGCGGCGGCCGCAAGGCCGGGGGCCACGCGGGCCGCAAGGGCCAGCATGTTCCCGAGGTCCTCGCGCCCGGCCCAGCCCACCTCGGCTTCCGGCACGCCCACGGCCGCAAGGCCGCGCAGGATGCGCTCCCGGTCCGCCATGGACAGGTAGGTGCCGAAGGACTGTTCCCCTTCGCGCAGGGTGGTGTCGAGCAGCATGGGGCCTCCGTGCGGATAGGCGGAGCCGCCCCGACCTCGCTGGAACCGGCGCGAACTGCGGCGGAGAAAGGGGGCGGGGCGGACATCCGCGTGAACCGGTGCGCCTTCCTCACTGCATTGTCGGTGCCAATCCTGTGCGATCCTGTGCCAATCCGGGGCCAACCCGCACCGGCGAGGGGGCCGGCACGGGTTTTTCCTTCGGCGTGCCGGTCGTTTCGCCCTGTATCGTGCTGCCCCCCGCGCGGCTGCCCATGGACCG
>JALHHV010000033.1 GCA_022837365.1 Desulfovibrio sp.
CCGTAGTAGCCCACCAGCAGCCAGCCGGTGACGTCCAGTTCCGTCACCCGGTGCGCCTCCGGCAGGGCCAGCGGCAGAAACTGCACCGCGCCGAACAGGGTGCAGGCCGTGGATGCGGCCAGCGGCGACACAGGCGTGCGCAGGGTGCGCCCCAGCAGCAGGAACAGGGTTTCGCAGCACACCGCGCCCAGCACCAGCAACAGGCCCATGCCGTCAACTCCGGAGGCCGCGAGCGGGCCGGAGGCGTCGCCCCCCGCCGTGCCCGGCGCGGGCGCCAGCCGCAGCACCAGCACCCCGGCCACGCAACAGGCGATGCCCGCCAGGGCGCGCGGGCCGGGGCGCTCGCGCAGCAACACCAGCGAGGCCAGGGCCATCACCGCCGGAGTGGTGCTGGTAACCACCCCGGCCGCCGCCGCATCCAGCCGGGCCACCCCGGCCAGCAGCAGCACGTTGAACAGCAGCGACCCGGCGGCGGCCTGCAGGAACAGCACGGCCCAGTCGCGCGCGGGCAGGCGCGGCAGGCCGCCCTCCCGCCGATACAGCAGCGGCACGGCGATGCACGCGGCCACCAGAAAGCGCAGTTCCTGCACCAGGTGCGGCGGCAGCGTCAACGAGACGAAGCGCGCCGCCGCCACCGACGAGCCCACGATGACCATGGCGGCGGTGAGGTCGAGACAGGCGCGCCATGCGGGACCATGTGGCGGCGCGGGGGAAGGAATGTGGGACGGCGCGGCATCCGCGTGCGGCGGCTCAGCGGCGGGGGGTGCCAGGGATATCGGGGACGCCGGATTCTGCCCGGTCTGCCGGGTGATCCGGGTGGGCCGGGGCGTGGTCATGGTCATGGGAATCCTCCGTGGAAGTCCGGTTTTCCACGAAGGCTACGGCCCATGCGCCGCGCGTGTCTTGAAGCATCTTGCGGAATCTGGCCGGGGTCACCCCCATCTGCGCCCGGAAGGCGCGGGTAAGGTGGCTCTGGTCGGCGAAGCCCGCCGCTGCCGCCGCCTCGGCGGGCGTGGAGCCGGCGGACAGCAGGGCGCGCGCCCGGCGCACCCGCGCCTGCACCAGATAGGCGTGCGGGGGCAGCCCCACGGCGGCGGCAAAGGCGCGGGCGAGATGGAACGGGCTCAGGCAGGCCACGTCGCCCAGGTCCGCCAGACGCACGTCGTCGGCGCAGTGGGCGTCCAGGTATTCGCGGGCACGGCGCACGGCCGTCGACTCCCTTCCGGCGCGCGGCGGCCGGGCGGTGGGGGCGCGCTGGGCCGCGTGGCGGGTTATCCAGCGGGCCAGCACGGCGGACAGGCGCGTCTCCTGCGCCAGGGTGGGCATGCACGGCCCGGCGCGCTCCATGTCGCGGTGCAGCGCGCCGATGGCCCGCGCCAGCACCGGGTCGTCCAGCACGCCGGTGGAAAAGTCGGGCAGCGCGCCGTGCGGCAGGCCCGCCTCCTCACCGGCCATGCGCACGATGTCCGGGTCGAGGTAGAACATGCGGTAGGCCCAGCCCGCGTCGTCCGCGTCACCCGCACTGCGGCCGTCGTGCGTCTCGCCGGGGGCCACCAGGTTCACCGCGCCGGGGGCGGCCACGTGGTCGCGCCCCAAGTAGCGGAAGCGTAGCACCCCGTCCTCGATGACCCCCAGCGCGTACCCTTCGTGGAAGTGCCGGGCGAACACCTGCCGCGTGTAGCGCGCCCGCAGCAGGTCCAATCCCGGCAGGCGCGAGGCCGCCGTCCAGGCTATCTCTTCCTTCGGGGCCACATTTTCCTTCAGGGCCACGTCGTCCGTTTCGGCACGGGACGCGGCAGGGGACGCAGCGGGGGGCGCGGATTTTTCAGCGGTGCGGGTGCGCATGCCCCTGCTGTGCGGCAGACGGCCCGGAAACGCAAGCCCCTCCGCGTCCGAGCGCGCGGAGGGGCTGCGAGGGGATGAGGCGGAGGGAGAAGGCGAGGATGGGGCGGGCCGCGCCGCGCGGGGTGCATTCGCGCGGTTCTCCCCGAGCCCGCCCCGTGCCGGAGCCTTGCGGCCCCGGCATGTTTCACGAACGGCTGGCGGCTTCCATGGCACCGGGGGCACCGGGGGCATCGGGGGCGCCCGGTTCGGCAACCGCGCCCGCATGGCCCGGCAGCGCATCGCGTCCGTCCCGTTCAAGCTCCCGCATGGTCCGGGCGTAGCGCTCGGCCAGGATGGAGCACACGAACAGCTGCAACTGGTGGTAGAACATGATGGGCAGCACGATGACCCCCAGCGCCGGATGCGCGCCGAACAGCAGCCGGGCCATGGGCACGCCCGAGGCCAGGGTCTTCTTGGAGCCGCAGAACACGGCGGCAATCTCGTCGGCCTTGTCGAAGCCCAGCGCGCGGGCCACCACAGTGTTCAGCACCAGCACCACCAGCAGGAACAGGGCCGCGCCGCCGATGGTCAGGGCCAGCAGGTCCATGCCGTGGTCGCGCCACAGGCCGCCCCGCACGGAATCGCAGAACGAGTTGTACACCAGGATCAGGATGGCCGCCTTGTCGAAGGCGTTCACCTTCTTCTTGTGGCGGGCGATGAAGCCGCCCAGCCACGGGCGCGCCAGCTGGCCCAGCACGAAGGGCAGGAACAGCAGCCCGGCGATGTTGATCATGGCGTCGGTGAGCGACAGCGCCCCGCCCTGCGATCCGGCTGCCAGGGCGATGATCACCGGCGTCAGGAAGATGCCCAGCAGGCTGGACAGGGTGGCGTTGAAAATGGCTCCCGGCACGTTGCCGTGGGCGATGGCGGTCATGGCCACCGACGAGGAGATGGTGGACGGCAGCGCGCACAGGTACAGGAAGCCCAGCATCAGGTCCGCCGGGACCAGTTCGTCGAAGGCGAAGCGGAAGCCGAACCACAACAGCGGAAACACCACGAAGGTGGTCAGTTGCACCATGGTGTGCAGCTTCCAGCGGGACATGCCGTGGCGCATGCTTTCGGGCGAGATGCCCGCGCCGTGGAACAGGAAGATCAGGAAGATGCCCGCGTTGCCCAGCATGTCGGCGTGCAGCGCGCCGCCGCTGGCCCCCAGGTCGGGCAGCAGTGTGGCCAGGACCACGGCTCCCAGCATCCCGGCCAGGAACCAGTCCTTGGCCATCCGTCGTACATATTTCCCGAACATGGCCGTCTCTCCGTTGGGCTGGGGTTCGCCGGGCGGCCCGAGCGCCACCCGCACCAGACATCTAGCCACCCGCGCCTCTTCCTGCTATCGATACGGAGACAAGATATGTCGGGAATACGCCAAACACTGTTTCCCGCTTCCCACGGCACGGAAAGACATCCCGACCACCCCACGGACTGCGCATGACCATCCCCCGCCTCATACCGGACATCGCCGCCCTGCCCCGCCCGGTGTTCGCCCGGGCCGAATCGCTGGCCGCCGGGTCGTGGACCCATCCGCACAGCCACGGCTGGGTGCAGTTCACCTACGCCGTGCGCGGCGTGCTGGAGGTGCGCACCCGCCAGGGCAGCCACATGGCCCCGCCGCAGCGGGCCATCTGGATACCGGCCGGGCTGCCGCACGAGGTGATGACCAGCGGCCCGGCCGAGCAGCGCAGCCTGTACATCGACCCCGCCGCGCTGGCCCCGTTGTGGTGCGCCGCGCCCGCCCGCTGCCGGGTGGTGGAGGTCACCCCGCTGGCCCGCGAACTGGTGCTGGCCTTCACCCGGCTGCCCAGGGACTACGACGAGCGCGGCGCGCACGGGCGGCTGGTGAGGGTGCTGCTGGACGAACTGGTGGCCCTGCCCGAGGCCGGGTTGTCCCTGCCGCTGCCCGCCGACGCGCGTCTGGCGGCGCTGTGCGAAGCCATGCTGGACGCCCCCGGCGAGGACCATTCCCTGCCGCGCCTGGCCGCGCGGGCGGGCATGAGCGACCGCACCCTGACGCGGCTGTTCCGGGCCGAGACGGGTCTTTCGCTGCGCCAATGGCGGCAGCGGGCGCGCATGCTGGCCGCCCTGCCGGAACTGGAGCGCGGGCGCGGGGTCACCGCCGTGGCGCTGGAGATGGGCTACGACTCCACCTCGGCGTTCATCGCCGCCTTCCGCCAGTTGATGGGCCGCACGCCGGGGGAATTCTTCAGCCACCAGCCGGAGGCGTAGCCGGTCCGCCTCCCGCCCACCGCTCCCGCCGCCAACACAGCCACTGCTCCCGGCAACGCGAAACGCCGGGAAGGTTGCCCTTCCCGGCGTCGGTCATGCCTTGGCCGTGTCTGCGGCCTTGCTGTTCAGGGGCTGTTTCTAAAGCAGGATTTTCGTTCGTCGGCAAGGAAAACAAGCCTGCCATGAGGGAGTATACTCTACTCGTATTTGACCGAAATGGCAGGTGAAGTTTGACGCAGCCAACGGGCGAAAAGACAATTTAGAAACGGTCCCTACTCCTGCGCCCAGGCCTTGGCCCGCTCCACAGCCCGCTGCCAGTCGTAGACCAGCTTTTCGCGGGCCTCGGCGGACATGTTGGGCTCGAAGCGGCGGTCCAACTGCCACATAGCCTCGATTTCCTCCTCGCTCTTCCAGAAGCCCACGGCCAGACCGGCCAGATAGGCCGCGCCCAGCGCAGTGGTTTCCGTCACCTTGGGCCGTTCCACGGGCACGCCCAGCACGTCGGCCTGGAACTGCATCAGCAGGTTGTTGCGGGTGGCCCCGCCGTCGGCGCGCAGGGCCGCCAGCCTGATGCCCGCGTCCTTCTGCATGCAATCCATGATGTCGAGCGTTTGCAGGGCGATGGATTCCAGCGCCGCGCGGGCGATGTGGGCCTTGGTGGCCCCACGGGTGATGCCCACCATGGCCCCGCGCGCGTACTGGTCCCAATGGGGCGCGCCAAGACCCGCGAAGGCGGGCACCAGGTACACGCCGCCGTTGTCCGGCACGCTCAGGGCCAGTTGTTCCACTTCGGGCGCGGCCTTGATGATGCCCAGGCCGTCGCGCAGCCACTGCACCACCGCGCCCGCGATGAACACGCTGCCTTCCAGGGCGAAGTAGCGGCCCGAGGGGGTGGCCCAGGCCATGGTGGTCAGCAGGTTGTTCTTGCTGGCGTGCACTTCCTTGCCGGTGTTCATGAGCATGAAGCAGCCGGTGCCGTAGGTGTTCTTGGCCATGCCGGGCTTGAGGCAGGCGTTGCCGTAGGTGGCGGCCTGCTGGTCGCCCGCGTTGCCCGCGATGGGAATGGCCTTGCCCAGGAATTCCGGATGGATGTCGCCCACCACCTCGGACGAGCGGGTCACCCTGGGCAGCATGGAGCGCGGCACGCCCAGGATGCCCAGCAGTTCGTCGTCCCAGTCGCCGGTGTTGATGTTGAACAGTAGGGTGCGGCTGGCGTTGGATTCGTCGGTGGCGTGCACCTCGCCCTTGGTCAGGTTCCAGATGAGCCAGGTGTCGATGGTGCCGAACAGCAGTTCGCCCTTTTCGGCCCTGGCGCGGGCGCCGGGCACGTTTTCGAGAATCCAGCGCACCTTGGTGCCGGAGAAGTAGGCATCGAGCACCAAGCCGGTCTTCTGGCGGAAGGTGTCGGCCAGGCCGCGCGCCTTCAGTTCGTCGCAGAAGCCCGCCGTGCGGCGGTCCTGCCACACGATGGCGTTGTACACCGGCGCGCCGCTGGCCTTGTCCCAGACCACCGTGGTTTCGCGCTGGTTGGTGATGCCCGCGGCGACCACCTGCGAGGCGTCGATGCCCGCCTGCTTCAGGCAGTCGCGCATGACCCACGACTCGGTGTCGAATATCTCGTTGGCGTTGTGTTCCACCCAGCCCGGCTGCGGGTAGATCTGGGTGAATTCCTTCTGGGAAATCTGGATGATGTCGCCTTCGCGCGAGAAGAGGATGGCGCGCGAGCTGGTGGTGCCCTGGTCAAGTGCGAGAACGTACTTGGTCATGTCGTGCTACTCCCTTGGTTGGGGGGATTGCGGCACGGGCGGCACGGGGTTGGCGTCCCGGCCGCCCGCCGGGAACACCGATGCTAGGCGGCCTGGGCCTTGTGCACGGCGCCCGTGGTCCAGTCGTAAAGGAACGCGCCGACCGGGCCGCCGATGAGCGGACCGACGATGGGCACCAGCACGATGCCCGGCTCCATCAGGTTGGGCTGGGTGAAACCCGCCAGCAGGGCGAAGAAGCGCGGGCCGAAGTCGCGCGCGGGGTTGATGGCATACCCGTGCATGGCGCCAAGGCTCATGCCGATGGCCACCACCAGCAGCGCCACCAGGATGCCGCCGATCCAGCCGATGTTGTTCTTGCCTGCAAAGTCGCCGATGGCCAGGATGCCGAACATCAGCACGGCGGTGCCGATGATCTGGTCGATGAAGCCCGGCAGGTAGGAGGTGGTGATGGCAGGGAAGGTGCAGAAGATGCCGGCGGTGCTGGCCAGTTGCGGATCGACGCCCAGCCATTTGGCGTGGAAGTCGGCGAAGACGATGGCCGCACCGGCAAAGCCGCCCGCCACCTGCGCGACGGAGTACGGCAGCACCTTCTTCCACGGGAAGCGGCCGGTGGCCGCCAGCGCCAGGCTGACGGCGGGGTTGATGTGCGCGCCCGAGGGCAGGCCGGCCATGATGCCGAACAGCACGGCGAGACCCCAGCCGAAGGTGATGTTGTCCCAGGTGATGTTCAGACCCTTGCCGAAAAGCACGGTCATGGCGACGTTGCCGGCGCCGAAGATGATCAGGACCATGGTGCCCATGAATTCGGACAGCATTTCCCGTCCCAGCGAAAGTTCCTTCATAGAATCCTCCTGATGGTACACCCTCTCATGAATGCACGGAGTACCCTGCGTTCTCCGCGCGAAGGTCGGCACCCTTGCGGGTGCGCGTCCCGCACCGTCCTTCCGGTCCCGGAGACCGGCCGACGGGCGGATTAGGCGGCCTGGGAGTCGCGTCCCTCCTTGCGACCCGCCGGGTCTGCACCAACCCGGAGATCCGTTGACGGTTCGTTACCCGCATGCGCGGCGGGCCGGGCCGCCTGTGCCATGTTCCGGACGACCGTCCGGAAATTCTGCCTTGCATGGCACAGTGACTGTCCCGCGGCGGCCCTTGCGCCGCGCGCCTTCCGTATCGCGGGGCGGGGCGCGCCGTGTGGCGCTCCCCTGCCCCGCGTGACAAACCTTAGTCCCTGGGGGCGCGCCACCCCGCAAGATACGCGTCAAGGTGTTGCAGTTCCGCCTCGGTCCGGGCTGCATCCCAGCCGAGTTCGGCGGCCATGATCCGGGCCACGCCCGGCGCGGCCTGCAACGTGTGCTCCACGTCCAGCAGGCCCATGGGCAGGCGGCGCACCAGCACGTCCACCAGGCGCATGGCCATTTCGTTGCGCACGATGAAGGCCACTTCGGCCAGGATGTGCGGATGGTCCGGGTGCACCCGGTCACCCAGGTTCTCGTCCCGCGCGATGGACAGCACCTGCCCGGCCTCGTCGCCGTAGATGCCGTGCAGCGCCTTGGCCAGTTCCGGCGCAACGCCGTATTCGCGCGCGATTTCCGCGTGGCCGCCGGGAATGAACCCCCGCGCGCCGATGACCTTCAGGTCGCGGGTGACGCAGGGGCGCGTCAGGTTCAGGCCGAAGGCCACGTCGGCGCGGTCCACGGTGTCCTGGGCCATCATGCGGTAGCTGGTCCACTTGCCGCCCGCGATGGTCAGCAGCCCGGCGGGCGAGACCTCGATGACGTGGGTGCGGGCCAGTTCCTGGGTGCTGCCCTTGCCGGGCGCGAACACCAGCGGCCGCAGCCCGCTCCACACCGCGCGCACGTCGCCCCGCGTGACCGGGCGCGACAGGTACTTGCTGGCGTAGCGCAACAGGTAGTCGATGTCGGCCACGTCGGGCACCGGGTCGTGTTCGGGGTTGGCGTGCTCGTCGGTGGTGCCGAAGACCACGTGGTTCTGCCACGGGATCATGAACAGCACGCGGCCGTCCTCGGTGCTGGGGATCATCAGCGACAGGTCCGGCGGGGTGAAGCCCGCTTCGAGCACGATGTGGATACCCGAACTGACCTTGAGGATGTCGTCCGCGCCGGGGTCGTCCATGCGGCGCACGGAATCGGCCATGGGGCCGGTGGCGTTGACGATGCCCCTGGCGCGCAGGGTCCACGTCTCGCCGGTGAGCATGTCGCGCAGTTCCGCGCCGCGCAGCCGCCCGCCTTCCTTGACCAGGCGGACGACCTCGACATGGTTGCAGCAGGTGGCACCATGGGCGTTGGCGGTGCGGGCCAGGGCCACGGCCATGCGCGCGTCGTTGAACTGGCCGTCCCAGTAGGTGACGGCGGCCTTGTAGTCGCCCATGCGCAGGGTGGGGAACATGCGCTCCGCCGCCCGCTTGCCCACGAACCTGCTGTGGCCGAGGCCAAGACGCCCGGCCAGCAGGTCGTACAGGGTGAGCCCGGCGAACATGTAGCCCGCGTCCTTCCAGGTGGGCACGGGCGTCAGCAGGCGTACCGCGTGGGCCAGATGGGGGGCGTTGGCCAGCAGAAAGCCGCGCTCGCGCAGGCCCTCGCGCACCAGGCCGAACTGTTCGCGGTCGCATTGCAGCACCGCCTTTTCCAGGTAGCGCACCCCGCCGTGCACCAGTTTGGTGCTGCGGCTGCTGGTGCCCTGCGCGAAATCGGCCCGATCGACCAGCGCGACATCCAGCCCGCGCGTGGCCGCGTCCACGGCCACGCCGCAACCGGTAGCCCCGCCGCCGATCACCAGAAGATCGAATTCGCGGCCGGACTTCAGTCGTTCCAGCAACCCTGACCTGTTCATGCATCTCCTCCATGTTCCCGATCGAGCAGGCGCAGCGCGGTGCCCTCGTCCGTGACCAGCACGTTGACGAAACCGCCGGTGAGCGCGGCCCTTATGATCGCAGTCTTGTTCTCGCCGCCCGCGGCGGCTTCTCGCCGCCCGCGGCGGCGATGGTCATCGGTATGGAGCGCACCTCGTCGAGGCTGGGCCCCATGAAGCAGGCGTTCATGGGGTGTTCGACGGGCACGCCCGAAGCGTCTACGAAGGTGCCGAACACCTCGCCGACGGCCGTGGTGCGCTGCAACGAGCGCACATCATCCTGGGTTATGGCGCCGAGCACCACGTTGGTGGCGTCGGTGGCAAGCTGGCCTATGCCGATGAGCGCCACGTCCACCCGCACCGCCCGTGCGTACACGGAGCGGAACAGTTCCTGAGACTTCAGCAGGCGGCACGATTCCGGGCTGGGGGCGAACATGGGCGCGGCAATGTAGTAGGTCTGCGAGGCGGACAGGCGCCGCGCGAAAGTGGCCACGATTTCATAGGGGTTTATCACCACGCTATAGGGCAGGCCGCCGTACAGCGAAACCACGGTAAGCCCCTGAGCGGGCTTGCGCGGCACGGCGGTGGCGGCGGCGGCAACGGTGGTGCCCCAGCCGAGGCCCAGCGAAGAACCATCGCGCAGCACCCCGGAAAGGTACTGGGCGGCGGCGTGGCCAAGGTTGCGGTTGAGCGATTTCTGCGAAGGCGGCGTGGGGATGACCACGGCGCGGCGCAGGCCGAAGGCGGCCTCCATGCTGCGCTCAAGCTCGTAGCAG
>JALHHV010000480.1 GCA_022837365.1 Desulfovibrio sp.
GTTACAGGAAAGCCGGAGAACTTTCAGGATGAAGAAACAGCAAAGGGGCGGAGTGGAAACGAAGTGTGCATCTTCACACGCGGCAGCAGCAGGATGGACAGCCATAAACTGGAAAAAATGCGAGCGCCGGGTGAGGAAGCTCCAGGCAAGGATTGTAAAGGCTCAAAAAGAGAGACGGTGGGACAGGGTGAAAGCCCTGCAACATCTTCTGGTCACCTCTTTCGAGGCTAAGGCTTTAGCCGTGAAAAGGGTGACATCCAATAAAGGAAAACGAACCGCCGGAGTAGATAAGGTCAGATGGACTACTCCCGCTTCAAAACTGAAGGCGATAAAATCCCTTAAGCGTAGGGGATACAGACCCAAACCTCTCAAAAGAGTGTTCATTGAAAAGAGTAACGGCAAAAAACGTCCGCTGGGGATTCCAACCATGCAAGACAGGGCGATGCAGGCATTATACCTGATGGCTCTCGAACCGGTAACCGAGACAATGGCTGACGGCAACTCGTATGGCTTCCGAAAGAAACGCAGTACGGCAGATGCCATGGATGCCCTGCACAGGTTGCTAAGCAGGAAGTGCTCCCCGCAATGGATATTGGAGGGAGACATCAAGGGATGTTTCGACCACATAAGCCATGAGTGGCTTGCAGATAATGTACAAATCGACAAGACAATACTCGGCAAGTGGCTTAAAGCGGGGGTAGTATTTAACAAGATACTTACCCCGACAAGGGAAGGAACGCCACAGGGCGGTATCATCTCGCCCGCTCTGGCCAATGCGACCCTGGACGGAATGGAAAGGATGCTCGGGGAGCGGTATCAGAAACGCTACCTCGGAAAAGGGAAATTTTATGTCCCGAAAGTAAACCTGATACGATATGCGGATGACTTTGTGGTCACGGCAGAAAGCAAAGGGTTGCTCGAAGAGATAAAACCCCTTTTAACAGACTTTCTTGCACAAAGAGGGTTGTCACTCTCCGTAGAGAAAACGCTGATTACCCATATCGGGGACGGCTTCGACTTCCTGGGGTTCAATGTCCGGAAGTACAACGGGAAACTATTGATTAGACCCTCGATGAAGAGCCGCAAGAAGATAACCGGAAGGCTGCACGAAATAATCTTCAGCAACAAGGCGGCAACGCAAGGCCGGTTGATTGAAGAACTCAACCCTGTAATCACGGGATGGGGAAATTATTTCAGGCATGTGGCATCCAAAGAGGTGTTTGCCTCAATCGACCACGTGCTGTTCTTACAGTTGAAACGGTGGGCAATCAGGCGACATGCCAACAAGTCCCGCAAATGGGTAAGGGATAAATATTTCCACACGGACAAGAATCGAAAGTGGATATTTACCGAAACGGTTGAGCAGGACGGGAGC
>JALHHV010000481.1 GCA_022837365.1 Desulfovibrio sp.
AGGCTCTTGATCAGGAACAGGTCCGGAAGCTCGCGCCGCAGCCGGGCCAGTTCGGCGGCCGCCACCGGGCCGTGCAGTTGCAGGCGGCGCAGGCCCAGCACGCGGCAGAACTCCGCCGCCTCGGCCCCGTCGGCAATGTAGGTGATGCCCACGGGCAGCAGGGGCGGCGCGGGCAGGCGTTCCACCTCGGCCACCAGTTGGGCGGCTTCGGGCTCGGTCAGGTCTTCCGCGTTCACCGGCAGGCGCAGGGGCAGGCCCATGGCGTGCACCCCGGCCGCGCGCAGGGCCAGGGCTTCGGCCAGGTCGTGCACGCCCGCCACCTGGATCAGCCCGGAAAAGGGCGCGCCGCGCTCCAGCCGGGGAGGGGCGGAAGGCGGGGCCACGGTCATGCGGGCTTGTCCCGCGCGGCATCGCCGCCGTCGCCCCCACCATTGCCGTCGTCGCGCCCGCTGTTGCCATCGTCGCGCGGCCCGCATCGGGTGACGCGGCCGTCCGCCAGGCGCAGCACGTGGGTGATTTCCGGAATCATGTCGCCCTCGTGGTGGGTGACCAGCACCATCTGCACGCCCGCGCGGGCCAGTTGCCCCAGCAGGGCCAGGAACGCGGCGCGGCTGGCCGGGTCCAGCCCGGAGCAGGGCTCGTCCAGCAGCAGGAGGTCCGGCGCGCCCGCCAGGGCGCGGGCCAGCAGCACCCGGCGCAACTGCCCGGTGGACAGGGTGCGGATGCGCTGCCCGGCAAGGCCCGCCGCGCCCAGCATGCGCAGCCAGTGGGCGGCCTCGGCCCGCTGGTCGTCGTCGGGTTCCTCGTACAGGCCGATGGTGCCGGAAAAACCGGTGAGCACCAGTTCCTCGACGGTCAGGTCGTAGCCGTAGGTGGCCTGCAACTGGTCGGACACCAGGGCCACGCGGCGGTGCAGCAGGGGCAGGTCGCGCAGGGAGGCCTGCGCGGGCGGTTCACGCCGGGCCACGCCGCAGGATGCCTCATCCGCGAACCACACGATGTCGCCGCCCACGGCCACGTTTTCCTCGCCGTGCAGCAGGCGCAGCAGGGTGGACTTGCCCGAGCCGTTGGGGCCGATGACGCACCAGTTCTCGCCGCGCCGGATGGTCCAGTCGATGGCGTGCAGCACGTGCGCGCGCTCCACGTACACGTCTGCGCGCTCGATGCGGGCCAGCACCGGAGCCAGCACCGGGGTTGGTCCGTCGGGCTGGCGGGCCGATACGGCACTGCCGTTGGCGGCTGCGGCGATGTCCGGGGTGTCCAGGCCATCCCCCTCGCACACGCCGGAGTCGGCGGGCAGGTTGGCCATGACCTCGGCCAGCGGGCCTTGCGCCGTGATGCGTCCGCCCTGCACCAGCAGGGCGCGGGTGAGGCCCACGGCGCCCAGCACGGCGGCGCGGGCCGTGGCGTCCAGCCCTTCGCACACCTCGTCCAGCAGCAGCACGGCGGGCTGGCGCACCAGGGCGCGGGCCACCAGCATCAGGCGCAACTGCCCCTGCGACATGGCGGGCACCTTGACGTCCAGCAGGTGGGCGGCCCCCAGACTGCGCGCCAGGTCGCGCGCGGCGGTAATCCGTTCCGCGCCGGGGTCCTCGTAGAGCAGGGGGGTGTCGAAGTAGCCGGTGAGCAGCAGTTCCTGGCCGGTGAGCAGCCAGCCCTGGCGCACGTAGCGTTCCTGCTGGGCCGAGGACACGTTGGCGCACAGGGCGCGGCCCACGAGGGGAGATGTTTCGGGGTGCGGCGCGGTTCCGCTATCGGTCGCGGGCGGGAACCAGGTCACCCGGCCGCCGTCGATCTGGTCCGGCCGGGTGGTGCCGCGCACTACGCGCAGCAGGGTGGACTTGCCCGCGCCGTTGCGGCCGAACACGGCCCAGCATTCCCCGGCGCGCAGGGTCCAGCTTGCGCCGTCCAGGGCGCGGCGTCCGGCGAAGCTGACGCGGACGTTGTCCAGCACCGCCAGCGGGGCGGCGCGGTCGGCAGGGTGCGGATGTGTGGTGGTCATGATGATTGGGGATAATGGGAGAAATGGAACATGGTGCAGGAAAAGCTGGAAACAACGGAACGTCGTTTGGTCACAGGGGCGCGCCGAATGAGGTTTTTCGTTCGTTGGCAAGGACAACGAGCATGCCACGGAGGGAGTATACTTTTGTGGTATTCGA
>JALHHV010000034.1 GCA_022837365.1 Desulfovibrio sp.
GGAGCCGCTGGAGACGGCGCTGGCGCGCGGGGCCACGCCGCTGGCCGAAATCCTGGGCATGGGGGCCACGCTGGACGGACACGCCCTGACCGCGCCGGAGCCCGACGCCCGCCGGGCCGAGGCAGCCGTGCGCGGCGCGCTGGCCGAGGCGGGGCTGACGCCCGGCGACATCCGCTGGGTGGCCGCGCACGGCACCGGCACCGCCCTCAACGACGCGGCGGAAATCCGCCTGCTGGAACGGGTATTCGCCGATGCGGGCCACGCGCCCGCCGTCACCGCCGTGAAGTCGTGGACCGGGCACTGCGCCTCGGCCTGCGGCGCGGTGGAACTGGCGGTGCTGCTGGCCTGCGCGGCGAACGGCTTTCTGCCGCCGGTGCGCAACCTGTCCGCGCCGGAAAGCGGACGGCTGGATTTCGTGCGCGAAATGCTCCCCCCGTCCCCCCTGCCCCCTCTGCCCACTTCGTCTGACGCCGGGGATGGTTCCGTCGGGCTGCTGCTCAACTTCGGCTTCGGCGGGCAGAACGCGGCGCTGGTGGTGCGGCTGTGACGCTTTTCCGCCATGCCCTTCCGGGGGATACCCCCGCCCGCTTCCTGCTGCTGGACCGGGTGGACCGCTGCGACGCCGCGCAGGCCACGGCCCGCCGCGCCTTCGCCAGCGCACCCCCATGGCAGGGACTGGAGGCCATGGCCCAACTGGCCGCGCTGCACGCCCGCCGGGCATCCGGCTTTGCCCTTCACGCCTTTCTGCTGACCGTACAGAAATGCAACTGGCCGTTTGCCGACGCCCTGCACGGCACCCTCCGCATCCGGGCCGACCTGCTGGCCGAAAGCGACCGCGCCGCAACCTACGCCACGGCCATCACGCCCATTCCGCAGATACCCGGCACGGATACGACGCCTGCCCCCCCGTGCATGGCCGCCACCCTGATCATCGGCCGCACGGCCTACGACACCCGCTTCAACGGCGACGTACTCGCCGCCCGTTATCGAGAGATATTCGCATGGCTGGCTGCCCGCCTCCGCCGCCGTCCCGGCTTCCGTTCCCGACGCCACTCCATCCGGCGGTACCGGCGATTCCACCTCCCCGGCGCTGGTGCATATGGACGGCCGCCCGCTGCTCCATTTCGCGGGCAACGACTATCTGGGGCTTGCCGCCGACGGGGCGTGGCGGGCCACGGTGGCCGCCTGCTTCGCGCGCCATGCGCCCTCGGGCACGGCCTCGCGCCTGGCCGCCGGGCACACCGCGCTGGCGGCGGAAGCCGAGGTCGCGTGGGCCGAATACTTCGGCTATGCGGAATGCCTGTTCCTGCCCAGCGGCTACCAGGCCAACCTGGCCCTGCTGTGGGGGCTGCTGGGCCACGGCGACGCGGTATTCCTGGACCGCAGGGTGCACGCCAGCATGGCCCATGCCCTGCCCCCCACCGGGGCGCGGCTGCACACCCACCGCCACGCGGACATGGACGACCTGTCGCGCCGCCTGGCCGCATGGCGGGCCGCAGGCAACGACGGCCCCACAGCGTGCGATACCGCCGCCGGCATGGGAACGATGGGCGCGCCGCAGCCCGTGGTGCTGGCCGAATCGCTGTACAGCATGGATGGCACCCTGCCGGACATGGCCCGGCTGGGCGCGGTGGCGCGCGAGCACGGGGCCTTCGTCATCGTGGACGAAGCCCACGCCTTCGGCGCGCTGGGCGCTGGCGGGCGCGGCCGGGCGCACGGCGTGGCCGACGCCGCCGTGGGCACGCTGGGCAAGGCGCTGGGGCTGTTCGGGGCGTTCCTGCTGCTGCCGCGCGGGGCGCGCGCGGCGCTGGAAAACCTGGCCTCGCCGCTGATCCACTCCACCGCCCTGCCGGAGGCGCACGCCGCCTGCTGCCTGGCCCTGCTGGACCTGCTGCCCCGGCTGGACGACCGCCGCCACCACCTCGCCGCGCTGGGCGCGGCCCTGCGCGCCGGGTTGCGCGCCGAAGGGGTGCCGGTGCGCGAGGGCGCGCACGTGGCCTGCGTGGACGTGGGCGACGAGGAGCGCTGCACCCGCCTTGCCGCGAAGCTGCGTACACCCGCTGACGGCGGCCCCGGCGTGCTGGCCCTGGCCGCGCGCCACCCCACGGTGCCGCGCGGCGCGGCCGTGCTGCGCCTGGGCCTTACCGCCCTGCACCGGGTGGACGACGTGGCCCGCTGCGTGGACCTGCTGGCCCGCGCGTGGAGAAAAGAGGAAGAGCGGGACGCCGCCCCGCGCCACACGACCGGAGAAGCCTCATGAACACTACATACGCACCCCCCTCCCGCGCCCTGTTCGTGGTGGGCACGGACACGGGCGTGGGCAAGACGGTGGTGTCGATGCTGCTGCTGCGCGAACTGTTCGCGCGGGGGGAGCGGCCGTTCTACGCCAAGCCCATGCAGACCGGGTGCAAGGACCCGTACGACACGGACAGCGACGCGGCCTTCGTGTACCGGCACGTTCCGGAACTGGCCGGGCGCGACCCGGCGGAGGCGGTGGGGTGGTGCTTCGCGGCGCCTAAGGCTCCGCTCCACGCCGCGCGGGACGAACTGCGCGGCGTGGAGACGGAAGACCTGGTGCGCAGTCTGGCATGTCTGCGCGGTGAACACGCCTCGCTGGTCCTGGAAGGCGCGGGCGGCCTGATGGTGCCGTTCACGCCGGAAGCCCTGTGCATCGACTGCATCCGGGCCGCCGACGCCCGTCCCGTGCTGGTGGCGCGGGCGGGACTGGGCACCGTGAACCACACGCTCCTCTCGGTGGAGGCGCTGGTCCGGAGAGGGATGGAACCGGCAGGGATCGTTTTCGTTCACACCAAGGAACGTTCCGCATCCCCGGACCTTGTGCGGGACAGCATGGAGGCGGTAGCCATGCTGTCCGGTTTTCCGGTGAGCGGCGTGGTGCCGCCCATCGAAAATCTGCTGCATCCGCCCGACGCCGCCTTCGCGCCCTTGCGGCGCATGCTCGACGTGACGGGATGGTGACGCCCGGCTAGCCCCGGACGGGACTAGGCGTCAGGAAAAAGGGCCATCAAGTCCGAAAGCTCTTCCCGGCGGCGGATCAGCCGGGGCTGCCCGTCCAGTCCGATGAGCACCTCGGCCGGGCGCAGCCGCTGGTTGTACGTGGAACTCATGGCGTAGCCGTAGGCCCCGGCGTCCAGCACGCCCAGGATGTCGCCTTCCTGCACGGCGGGCAGCGCGCGTTCCCTGGCCATGATGTCGCCGCTCTCGCAGATGTTGCCCACCACGGTCTGGGGGTGCAGGGCCGCGTCGGGCGCGCCGCCCGTGCGGTAGACCTCGATGTCGTGGTGCGCGTCGTACATCACCGGGCGGGCCAGCACGTTGAAGCCAAGGTCGGTGCCCACGTAGCGGGTGGGGCCGTTGTGCTTGGTGGCATGCACGGTGCCCAGCAGCAGGCCGCATTCGGCCACCACGTAGCGGCCCGGCTCGACGTAGAAGCGGCCCTTGTAGCCGGTGCGTTCCGACCAGGCGGAAATGAGCGCGTGGAACCGCTCCGCCGTGGCGGCAAGGTCCAGCCGGGGCTGATCTTCATACTTGCGGTAGGGAATGCCGAAGCCGCCGCCGAAGTCGATGACCTCCACGGTGTCGAACTTCTCCGCCACGGACAGCAGGAAGTCCGCCGCCGCCACGTACCCGTCCGGTTCCAGGAACAGCGAGCCGATGTGCTGGTTGACGCCCGCCAGGGTCATGCCGTGCTTGGCCAGGATGGCCCGCAGTTCGGCCAGCGAGGCCTCGGAGGGGTCCACGCCGAACTTGGTGGCCTTGCCCGCCGTGACCACCTTCTGGTGGTGCCCCGCGCCGATGCCGGGGTTGAAGCGCACCATGGCCTTGCCGCCCCGGTTCACCCTGCCCAGCAGGTCGAGTTGCGACAGCGAATCCACGCTCACCAGCAGGCCGTGGGCCACGGCGTTGGCCAGTTCCGCCTCGGACACGTTGTTGCACACGTACAGGATCTGGTCCGGGGTGAACCCGGCCGCCAGGTTGACGTGGAGTTCGCCGGGCGACATGGCGTCCACCACCAGCCCTTCGTCGCGGATGATGCGCAGCAGCGAAAGGTTGGTGTTGGCCTTGGCCGAATAGTTCACGAAAAAGCCGGGGTGCGACGAAAGGGCCTTCATCTCGCGGCAGCGCGCGCGCAGCAGGGCTTCGCTGTAGACGTACAGGGGGCTGCCGTAGGCGGCCGCCAGTTCTTCGGGCGTGGTCCGGCCGAAGAAGCCGACCGCGTCGGTGTAGGTGGAACGGACGTTGGGCATGAAGGTCTCCGTCGTGTTTCCGGCGCGCGGGCCGCGTTCTGCGCGCGCCCTGTCCGGTGGTCCGTCAGTTGTCCGGAACGTGGTCCGCCCCGGCGTCCGGCATAGCGTTTGGCATGGCGGCGCGGATGCGGATCAGTTCCATCTCGTGCAGTATGGCCTCGCGCATCAGGTACACGAGGTGCTCGTTGCGCGAATACAGGCAGCGCCCACTCACGCCCGGCTCCAGCAGGCCCGCGATGACCTCGCTGGTGTCCGCGATGAGCTTCACGTGCCCGCTGCCCGCCTGGTTCTTCAGGAAGGTGGCCCCGGCGATGCCCGGATCGGCGTTGGACAGCAGCACCACCTTCAGCCCCCGCGCCACACAGTCGTCGAACTCGCGCCGGAACAGCGCCACGTTGTCCGCGTGCATGGAGGCGTACACCCGCAACCGCGCCAGATGCAGCATGTTGCGGATCTTGTCCTCGGTGTTGCGCAGCCCGGCCACGGTCAGGTAGGGCGTCTCGTCCGGCTCGCTGTCCGGCAGGTTGGCCTCCAGGAAGGCCAGCGTGCCCTCGGCGTCGCGCCGCAGGTTCAGCAGCAATTCCTCGCGCGGCAGCGCCATGTAGCGGCTGGTGTCGCCGCTGGCCACCACGGCCCCGCCCTTCTCCACCAGGCTCGACAGCGCCGCGTAGGCGTTGGAGCGCGAAATTCCGGCGGCCTTGGCCGCCTCGTACCCGGTCATGGGGTTCTGGGGATTCTGGGGAGTCTGGGGGTTCTGATGGGACGCCTGGCTGCCGTGCCGCAGCAGGGTGAGGTACATCAACGATTCCTGCTGGGTGAAACCGAACTTGCGCAATGCCTGGATGAGTTCCATGTGCTTCCTTCCACAAGCCCGCCGGGGCGCGGCGGGGTACCGGTGCATGAGGGCCGCCGGACGGCCGGATACGGGATAACCGCACAACCATACGGTGGCGGGGCTGACGGCGACGCCGCCTTGCGCTACACTGGCCGCGCTGTCGGCCCTGCTATCCGGCGGCCATCCCTTCGCCCCGCTCCGTGCGCCCTGGCCTGTTGCTGGCCGAGGCGCACCGGGTCCCGTGCGCGGCGGGGGAAGCCTCATGCGTGGTACTGATTGGTACTACTAGAACAGCGTCCACGAATTGTCAACAGCCGGAGCGCGAAATCCGGCCACCTTCACGACCCGCGCGGCAGGAGCACCCATGGATTCCCTTTCCGACCGCATCCGCGCGGCCGCACCGCATATCGTGGAGGTGCGCCGCCGCCTGCACCGCATCCCCGAAACCGGCTTCAACGAGGTGCGCACCGCCGCCCTTGTGGCCGGTGAACTGGCCGCGCTGGGCCTGCCCGTGCGCACCGGCATCGCGGGCACCGGGGTCACCGCCCTGCTCGATTCCGGGCGGCCCGGCCCCACGGTGATGCTGCGCGCCGACATGGACGCGCTGCCCATCCCCGAGGCCACGGGGCTGGACTACGCCTCGGAGCACCCCGGCTGCATGCACGCCTGCGGGCACGACATGCACATGGCCATGCTGCTGGGCGCGGCGCGGGTGCTCGCGGCCCTGTCCGCCGAAAACCCCGCCGCCCTGCGCGGACGCATCCTGTTCCTGTTCCAGCCCGCCGAGGAAGGCCCCGGCGGGGCGCAGCCCATGATCGACGCGGGCGTGCTGGACGACCCCAGGGTGGACGTGTGCCTTGGCGCGCATGTCTGGCCGGAAATTCCCGCCGGTTTCGTCGGGGTGAAGCCCGGCCCGCTCATGGCGGCCATGGACCGCTTCGAACTGACCGTGCTGGGCAGGGGCGGCCACGCCGCCAACCCGCACCTGTGCGTGGACGCGCTGGAAACCGCCGCGCAGGTGGTGGGCGCGCTGCAACGGGTGGTCAGCCGCATGACCAGCCCGCTGGAACCGGTCATCCTGACCATCGGCGAGTTGCACGCGGGCACCGCGTACAACGTCATCCCCGGCGAGGCGCGCATGGCGGGCACGGTGCGGGCCTTCGCGCCCGAAGTGCGCAACCTGTGGGAGCAGCGCATTAATCAGGTGGCGGGCGGGGTGTGCGCGGCCATGGGCGCGACGCACCGGCTGGACTTCAGGTGGTGCCACCCGGCGGTGATCAACGACCCGCGCGCGGCCGCCCTGGTGCGCCGGGCCGCGCTGGACGCCGTGGGCCCGGCCTGGGTCATGGAGCCCGTGCCCACCATGGGCGGCGAGGACTTTTCCATGTTCCTGCAACGCGTGCCGGGGTGCTTCTTCTTCGTGGGCTGCGGGGGGCCGGGCGTGGCCCCGGTGCACAACCCGGCCTTCGCCCCGGACGAATCCTGCCTGCCCGTGGGCACGGCGGTGCTCTGCCGGGCCGCCGTGCAGTTGTGCGCCGGGTGGGACGTGCCGGAGGCCAGGGCGTAGCCCGGCGGCCGGGCGCGCCGCCTGCCCGCCGCGCGAAACGCCGCGCATGTGACGCATCCCCCCGCCACCGAATAATCTTTGACTTTCCGCACGGGGCGGGCGATGGTCCACGGGTCCGCCCGGCCGCGGCGGCCGTTGCCGCCCCATCCAATTCCGGCTGGCGGGCGTCCATCACAGATTCTCCCCCAAGGAGCCCCCAATGGCACTCAAGAACGGCGATACCGTCCGCGTCCACTATACCGGCACGCTGGACGACGGCACCGAGTTCGATTCCTCGCGCGACCGCGAACCGCTGGAATTCACCCTGGGCGAAGGCATGCTCATCCCCGGCTTCGAGAAGGCCGTGCTGGGCCTTGGCAAGGGCCAGTCGGTGAAGATCACCATTCCCGCCGACGAAGCCTACGGCGAACACGTGGAGGAAATGGTCATCACCGTGCCGCGCGACCAGGTGCCCCCGCACATCGAGCCCGAGGTGGGCCTGATGCTGCAACTCATGACCGACGACGGCGAGCTTGACGTCACCGTCACCGACGTCACCGAAGAGCACGTCACCCTCGACGCCAACCACCCCCTGGCCGGCGAAGACCTGACCTTTGACATCGAGTTGATCGAAATCTGCTAGGGACCGCCGCCCCGGCCCCGAATACGTGAACGCGAACGGCGCCCCCCTGACGGGAGCGCCGTTTTTGCATTTCGTTGTCGCCTGAACAGCCGCGCAGGCGTGGTATCAGCCCCTGTCCGGGGACTCCGCATCCGTCCTCTCCGCCGGGTCCTCCGGCGCGGGGTGAACCGTTTCCTCCCACAGCACCACCCGGTTGCGGCCCGCCTGCTTGGCCCGGTACAGCGCGTGGTCGGCCCTGGCCAGCAGGTCCTCCAGCGGTCCGGAGCCATGGCGGGGCACGGCGGCAAGCCCCGCCACCCCCACGCTGATGGCCACCGGCACCTGCATGCCCCCCTGGCGCAGGTCGATGCGCTCCACGTTGCGGCGGATGCGCTCGGCCAGGGCCATGGCCCGGACGGCGTCGGTGTTGGGCGCGATGATGGCGAATTCCTCGCCGCCCATGCGCACCACGAAATCGGACGAGCGCACCGTGGACATGATGATGGCGGCCAGCCTGCGCAGCACCTCGTCACCGGTGGCGTGCCCGTGCACGTCGTTGATGTGCTTGAAGTGGTCCAGGTCCAGCATCAGGCACGCGCACGGCTGCCCGGCCCGGCGGCAGATGCCCACGACGCGGGCGCCCTCCTCGGCCAGCAGGCGGCGGTTGGCCAGTCCGGTCAGGTCGTCCGTGCCGGAAAGGCGCTCCAGCTCTCCCACGTGGATGCCGATGCGCTCGGCCATGCGGCAGAAGTTGCGGTACAGCCGTTCCAGTTCCGGGGTCATCTGCGCGGCGTCCAGGCCCGGGCAGGCGTTGCCGTATTCGCCCGCCATGATCCGCTCGGACATGGCGGATATGCGTTCGATGGGCTCGGTGACGCGCCGCGCGAGGCGCAGCAGGAAGGGCGTGAGCACGGCCATGGTCAGGCCGGACACCGCCAGCAGAAGCAGCAGCAGGCGGTGCATGTCGCCCAGCACGTCGGACACGGCCCGCTCCTGCACCAGCAGCCATTCGCCGTTCTTGAGCGGCAGCCCCACCCCCAGCACCCGGTGGCCGTCGCGGTTGAGGTAGGGAACCGGGCCGTCGATGGCCGTGCTGTCCGCGGGCAGCGGAATGGCCGACGCGCCTTCCGGGGCCAGCAGGGGCAGGCCGGTGGCGGCCTCCACCAGGAAAGGGGGGTCCACCGGGGTGCGCCGCAGGCTGCTGACCATCTCGTGCAGCGCGTCGATGCGCACCGCGCCGAAGACCAGCCCCGCGAAGTCGCCCTGCGGGTTCATCACCGGGGACGAGAAGATCACGATGGCCTTGCCCGAGGCGCGCCCCACCAGCGCCCGCGAGATGAACGGCTGCCCCTGGCGCGCCCGCAGGAAGTATTCGCGGTCGGAAAGGTCCACCCCGCCCTCGGGCGTGTCGAAGTCCACCACCGTGCGCCCGTCCGCGTCCACGTAGACCAGCGACCGGAAATCGCCGTGCGCGTCGAGAAAGGCGTGGAAATCGCGCGTCATGGCGGGCAGGTCCACACGGCGCACCGCATCGGTGCGGGACACGTGCACCACGTCGGCCAGGCGGTAGCCCAGCCAGCGCTCCACGTCGAAACGGTGATGGCGCAGTTCCGCATGCATCTCGCGCTGGGCCCTGTTCAGCCCTTCGGTGCGCAGCACGCCGTAGAACGCCGTCAGCGAGAGGGCCAGCGGCAGCAGGATGAGCAGCAGCGAATAGAACCTGAGTTGCGCCTTGATGGTACGGCCACGCCGCATGGCGTCAGTCCCCCCCCCGATGGCCCGTGGGCCGTTCGGCTTGTCCCCCGCGTCCCCGGCCCGTGCCGGTTCCATGCCGGTCCGATGCCGGGCTTGCGCCCGGCCGCCGCCGCGCGCGGCACGCCCCCCGGCGCGCCGCACATGATGAAGGCCCCGCCAATGTAAACGGCGAGATACAGGTACGCAAGCGGACGCCGACGCGCGGGGGATGCCCGGCGTGGCCGGACGTCCCGCCAAACGGGAACGAGGCGCCCTTGGGGGGCGCCTCGTGTGGTTGCGGATGATGCGCGGATGATGCGCGCGCGGACTGGGCCCGCCGGGGCTACCCCCCGGCCAGCATGGAGGTGCCGATCTGGTAGACGGCCACCGCGAGGCCGAAGGCCAGGATGGTGCTGAACACGGTGCTGAAGATGGCCCAGCGCCACGAGCCCGATTCCTGCTTGATGGCCACCACGGTGACGAAGCAGGGGGCGTACAGCAGCACGAAGACCATCAGCGCGGCGGCCACGGCCGGGGTCCAGTGCGGGTCGGCCTTGATGCGTTCGGCCAGCGGCGCGGCGTCCTCGGCGTCCACCTCGCCCAGCGAGTAGGCCGTGCCGAGGGTGGAGACGATGACTTCCTTGGCCGCGAAACCGCCCACCAGGGCGATGTTGGTGCGCCAGTCGAACCCGGCCGCGCCGGTCACAGATTCCAGGGCGATGCCCACGCGGCCCGCGATGGAGTATTCCAGGCCCGCGGCGGCTTCCTCGGCGTCGATGGCGGCAAGCTGCGCCTCGAACGGATCCTCTTCCTCGCCTTCGGCGGCGGCTTCACCGGCTTCGTCGGCGGCTTCGGCGCCGGCCTCGGCGGCGGGAGCCTCGGCCACGGCCTCGCCGGGGGCGGCCTCGTCCGCGGCTTCCGCACCGGCGGCCTTGTCACCGGCGGCTTCCGCCGCTTCCTTCTGGGCGGTGACGGCGGCGCGCTGCTCCTCGAACGCGGCGGTGCGGTCCTCCGGCAGCTGCGGGAAGGTCATGGCCGCCCACAGCAGGATGGAGATGGCCAGAATGACGGTACCGGCCTTCTTGATGTACTGCCAGGTGCGCTCCCAGGTGTGGATGAGGATGCCGCGCAGGGTGGGCAGGCGGTACGGGGGCAGTTCCATGACGAAGGGGGTGGATTCGCCCTTGATCACCGTGGAGCGCAGCAGGCGCGAGACGATGAGCGCCATGCCCCAGCCCAGCAGGGTGAGGGCGAACATGGCCTGGGCCTCCTGATCGGAGAAGAACACGCCCACGAACAGGATGAACACCGGCAGCTTGGCGCCGCAGGTCATGAACGGCGCGGTGAGGATGGTGGCCAGCCGTTCGCGCGGGCTGCGCAGGGTGCGCGCGGCCATGACGCCGGGCACGGCGCAGCCGCCCGCGATGCCGCCGGACACGATGTAGGGCATTACCGAGCAGCCGTGCAGGCCGAACAGCCGGAACACCCGGTCCAGCATGTAGGCCACGCGGGCCATGTAGCCGGAGTCTTCGAGGAAGGCGATCATCATGAACATGAGCATGATCAGCGGCACGAAGCCCATGACCCCGCCCACGCCGTCGATGATGCCCGAGACCACCAGCGACTTCAGCAGCCCGTCGGGCAGCGCGGCCGATGCCGTCTCGTTCAGCCAGCCGAAGAAGGCTTCCACCCAGCCCATGGGATATTCGCCGATGGCGAAGGTGATTTCGTAGATGCCGTACAGCACGGCCAGCATGATCACCGGACCCAGCAGGCGGTGGGTGAGCACGCGGTCCATGCGGTCGGAGGCGGCGAGACGCTCCGAAAGTTCGTCGTGGCGGGCCAGCACGCCCTGGCGCAGCACACCGGAAATGTAGCCGTAGCGGTAGTCGGCGATGACGGCTTCGGGGTAGCTGTTCAGGGTGGCTTCCAGGTGGCGGGCCACCTCGGCGGTCATGGCTTCCAGTTCGGCGGCCAGCGGCCCTGCGGCGCGGCCCATGGCGCGGATGTCCTCGTCGCTTTCCAGGTACTTCAGGGCCACCCAGCGGGCCGGGTACTTGTCGGTAAGGAACCGGGCGGCCTCGATGCGCTCGACCATGCGGGCCAGCACGGGGTCGAGGTCCGGACCGTAGGAAATCTCCAGCGGCTTCCAGGGGGTGCCGCGCCTGGCGTCGCCGTGGCCGATGGCGGCGGACAGCAGTTCCTTCAGCCCTTCGCCGGTGCGGGCCACGGTTTCCACCACGGGCAGGTCCAGCAGTTGCGACAGGCGCGCGGCATCGATGCGCAGGCCCTGCTTGCGGGCCTCGTCGATCATGTTCAGGCCGAGCGCCACGGGAATGCCCAGTTCCATCAGCTGTACGGCCAGGTACAGGTTGCGCTCCAGCGCGCCCGCGTTGATGACGTCGATGACCACGTCGGGGCGGTCTTCCACCAGCACGCGGCGGGCCACCACTTCTTCCTGGGAATAGGCGGTGAGCGAATAGGTGCCGGGCAGGTCCACCACGCGCACTTCGCGCCCGTCCACGCGGGCGATGCCTTCCTTCTTTTCCACCGTGATGCCGGGGTAGTTGCCCACGTGCTGGCGCGAGCCGGTATACTCGTTGAACGCGGTGGTCTTGCCGGAGTTGGGGTTGCCCGCAAGGGCGACGATGACGTTGGCGGACATGGCTACTCCTGCGGACGGGGCTTGGCGTCGTCGGCCTCGTTGTTGCGCAACGAGAGGGTGAACCCCTTCAGGCGCAGGGCCACCGGGTCCATCAGGGGCGCGCGCCCCATCACCTCGATCTCCGCGCCGGGGATCAGCCCCATGTCGCGGATGCGCCGCCCCATCTCGCCGTGCGCGCTCACCGTGGCGATGCGCGCCCGCTGGCCCACGGCCAGTTGCCGCAGGGGAATGGTTTTGCCCATCTTCGTGTCTCCTCCTCGCTGTGCGAGGGCTGGCTGCCCCCGCGAAATTGAAAATCTTTCTCATCAATCGGTGTTAAAAAAAGGCGCGACCCGAGGGCCGGCCATCTCCAGCTCTTTTCGCCGCTACTTGCCGCAGCCGCAGGAGTCGCCGGGCTTGGAGGCGTTGTGCCCCCCGCGGAGCAGCCGCAACCGCACCCGCCCGACTTGCGGAACAGGTACCGCCACGCGACATACCCTGCCGCCACCAGCACGATGGCGACGACCACGAGGGAGTCCCAACTCATTGCATTCTCCTTTTCGATGACCGTGGCGGAAACGCGCCATCGGCGCCGGGCTCGGCGTCCGTCAGGCACGACCCGTCAGTCACGCTCCATCAAGCACAACCCGTGAGGCACAGCCGGTCAGCGCAACCGGTCAGTCGGGAACCCGCTGGGCGAGTTGCACCGGCTCGCAGTAGACGTCGCAGGCCAGGGCGTCGCCCAGCACCAGAGAGGCGTCGCGCACCCTGACGC
>JALHHV010000482.1:0-2412 GCA_022837365.1 Desulfovibrio sp.
CTGGTGCCGCTGGCCATGCCCCCGCAGTGGCCGCTGCACGGGCTTGCGGGCATCGCCCTGCCCGCCCGCGTGACGACCTGCGGCGTGTCCTTCACCCTGCCCCTGCTGTTCACCCACCGGGGCATCAGCGGCCCGGCGGCATTGCAGGCGTCCTGCCACTGGCAGCCCGGCGCGCCGGTGGAGATCGACTTTCTGCCCGGCGAAAACCTGGACGAAATGCTGCGCGCACCCGAGCACGGCAAGCTGCTGGCGCGTACCCTGCTGGGCCGCCTGATGCCGGACCGTCTGGCGGAACGGCTTGTGCCGCCCGACATTTCGGGCCGCAGGATCGCCGAACTGTCCAAAACCGCCCGCGCCGCCCTGCATGGGGCCGTGCACGCCCACACTGCCGTGCCTGCGGGCACCGAGGGCATGCGCAAGGCGGAGGCCGCCGCGGGCGGCGTGCGCGTCGACCGGATATCCTCGCGCAGCATGGAAAGCGCGTTGCGCCCCGGCCTGTTCTTCACCGGAGAGGTGCTGGACGTCACCGGGCAACTGGGCGGCTACAACCTGCACTGGGCCTGGGCCAGCGGCAAGGCCGCCGGCGAGGTTGCCTGACCCGCCGCGCCAGCCCCATCGCCATCCCGCCCGCCACCCTTTCCGGACATTCGCGCGAATTTTCCGTTTCGCCCTTGCCTGCGGGCCGCGCGCGCCCTAAGATTACGGAATGACACAGGCGCGGACCGGCGATGAACACCGGAGAGACGCCGCGCACTCCGCTCACCGGCCCGTCCGCTGACCCTTCCGGCGGCCACCACCCGCGCGCCCGGCAGTCCGGGACAGCGCGCCCCCCACCCCACACCACGCCCTATGGACGACACAGGCACATCCGGTTCCCTCTACTTCGAGGCAGGCGTCATCGTCCTGCTCATCCTGATCAACGGCTTCTTCTCGCTGGCGGAAATGTCGCTGGTGGCCTCGCGCAAGGTGCGCCTGCGCCAGGAGGCGGAACGCGGCACCAAGGGCGCGGCCACGGCTCTGCGCCTGCTGCGCGAACCCGACCGGCTGTTCTCCACCGTGCAGATCGGCATCACCCTGGTGGGCATCCTCACCGGGGCCTACGGCGGGGCCGCGCTGGCCGAGCACCTTTCCGCCGCGCTGGCCCGCGTGGACGTGCTGCGCCCCTACAGCGGCCCGCTGGGCTTCACTGGTGCCCAAGCGCATCGCCTTCGGCAATCCGGAGGCGTGCGCCCGCCGCACCGCGCCGGTCATGGCGCTGCTGCTGCGCGTGTCCCTGCCGCTGGTGCAGTTGCTCAGCGCGTCGTCGCGCGCGGCGTCGCGCCTGCTGCGCCTGCCCGAGGGCGGCGACAGGGCGGTGACCGAAGAGGACATCCGGGGGCTCATCGGCGAGGGGGCCGCATCCGGCGTGGTGGAACACGCCGAGCGCGACATGCTGGAACGCATCTTCCGGCTGGGCGACCGGCGCGCGGGGTCGCTGATGACCCACCGCTCGCAGGTGGAATGGCTGGACCTGGACCAGTCCGACGAAGAGAGCATGCTGCGCATCGCGCAGTCGTCCCATTCCTGCTTTCCCGTGGCGCGGGGCGACATCGCCGCCGCCACCGGGGTGCTCAAGGCGCGCGACTTCCTGGCCGCCCGGCTGGACGACCCGGCCATCCCCATGGACAGCTTCGTCCGGCAGCCGCTGTACATTCCCGAGACGGCCCGCGCCCTGACCCTGCTGGACCTGTTCCGCAACTCGGAAGGGCTGCCCTTCGCCCTGGTGGTGGACGAGTACGGCGAAGTGCAGGGCGTGATCACCACCTACGACGTGCTGGAAGCCGTGGTGGGCGAGATTCCCGACGATGCAGGCGACCCGGAACCCGCCGCCATGCAGCGCGAGGACGGCAGCTGGCTGCTGGACGGCCTGCTGTCCTTCGACGAGATGTGCTCGCTGGTGGGCCTGGGCGCGCCCGACGAGCCCGATGACCGCCCCGGTTCGTACGAAACCCTGGCCGGGTTCATGCTGCACCGCCTGGGCCGCATTGCCCGCTTGGGCGATTCCCTGCGCTGGCGCGGCTACCGCTTCGAGATCGTGGACATGGACGGCCGCCGCATCGACCGCGTGCTGCTGACTCCCGCCCCCGACCGCGCCGACGACGTGGGCGACGACGCGCCGTAGCGGGCGATCCGCCGCGCAAGGAGACGACCATGGCCACCGGATGGGCGGGCGACAACGCCGTCAACGACCAGATACGCGATTCCATCGCCGACGAGGTGCAGCGGGCGCGCGACAGCCTGCCCAAAGGGCCGGGCCTGGACTTCTGCGAGGAATGCGGCGACCCCATCCCGGAGGCGCGCAAGCGCGCCCTGCCCGGCGTGCGCCTGTGCGTGCAATGCCAGAAAGAGGCCGAGGCCGACCGGGACCGCCAG
>JALHHV010000482.1:2445-2835 GCA_022837365.1 Desulfovibrio sp.
GGCGGGTGCCGGGCCACCCTCATTCCCCGCCGGGCGCGGCCCCAGCACCGGCTTGTGCTTCATCACCCCGAAATAGGGGGTGGGGCCGCCCATGGCCGCGCCATGCAGCCACGCGGCGGCGCTCATGGGCCAGCCCGCGTTGGGCGAGTCCATGGTCCGGGCGTCGCGGGCCATGGGGCCGAAGCCCTGCCAGCCGCCGCGCCCGCCGCCGGGCCCCTTGTCCGCTCCAATCAGCGGACGCGACAGCCACAGGAACAGCGCGGACAGCCGCGCGGGCAGCCACGCCAGCGCGTCGTCCAGCCGGGCGCAGGCCCGGCCCAGGTCGCGCCATCGTTCCGTGCGGTAGCCCCACATGGAATCCATGGTGCTCACCGCCTTGTAGCCCCACAA
>JALHHV010000483.1 GCA_022837365.1 Desulfovibrio sp.
GGGCGCTGCACGTACACGGTGCCCTCGAAGACCACCACCTGGCCCTTGGCGTCGTACTGCATGCGGTCGGACTTGACGGCGGTGGGCACGTCATTGCGCACGGGCCGCACGGCGCTGCCGGACCTGGCGTCGGCCGCGACGGCAGGGGCCACGGTGAATGCCGAAAAGGTCAACAGCAGCGCCACGCACAGCGCGGAGCGGATGCCAATATATTTCATTGTCTGGACTCCTGCTTGGTTGGCTTGGAAGCGCCCTGCGGCGCGGCCTTGGCGGCCTTGGGCTGCGCCGCGCCCTGCCCGGCCCTTGCATCGGCGCGCGGCATGAGCAGCAGCGACACCCCGTCGTTGCCGCGCAGCACGTCGGCGGCCACGTCCCATTCCAGCCTGGTGGCGTTGCCGGAGATGCTCTGGCCCTCTATGCGCGCCCCTTCGGGAAAATACATGGTCCGGCTGGTGCCGTTGTACACCATCCATCAGGCTGGCGAACAGTTCGTGGCGGTCGTGGGTGGCGTGCACGTCGTCCCACATGCGCACCAGTTGCACCTGCTGCTGGACTTCACCCTTCTGCGCCACGATGCGCAACTGCCTGCCGCCGTCCATCTGATAGACAAGGTCCGGGCTGTCCACGTCGATTACGTTGTTGCTCTGGCGCAACTGGGCCCAGGTGGCCTTCAGCCGCCACAGTTCGATGCCCTTCTCGCCCTGCACCAGTTCTATGCCCTTCATGGCCACGCCCACGGCCTCTTCCAGCGTGGCGGAATCGGTGACGCCGCCGGTCATGGCCGATTCCAGGGCCTTGCGCACCCCGGCCTGCCAGCGCCACGCGGCGGCGCCGCCCACCAGCAGCACGACCACAAGCAAGGCCCACAGCGTACGGCGTCTCATGCCTGCTCCGGCCAGCTTTCCAGCATGCGGTCCAGCAGCCCCTGCTGGACCAGCAGGAAGCGGATGGCCTCGCGCACCGCGCCGTGCCCGCCGTTGGCGGTGGTCACGTAGCGGGCCAGGGCCTTGACCTCGGGCTGGGCGTTGGCCACGGCCATGGGCAGGCCCACCAGCTTCATGGGGCCGAAGTCCACCCAGTCGTCGCCAAGATAGGCCACCTGCGACCATTCAAGATTGTGCTTGCGGCGGATTCCGTCGATGCAGTCCGACTTGTGCAGGAAGCCCGCGTGGTAGTCGGTGATGCCCAGGCCGCGGATGCGGGCCTCCACCGCGCCGGAGGTGAGCCCGGTGATCACCGCCACGGTGATGCCCGCGGCCTGCGCCAGCTTGATGCCCAGACCGTCCTGCACGTTGAAGCGCTTGGTCACCCGGCCTTCGTCGTCATAGTACAGGCCGCCGTCGGTCATCACCCCGTCCACGTCCAGCACCAGCAGCGCGATGGACCGGGCCAGATCTTGGGCCAGGTCTTCAGCTTGCATACGGCAGGCTCCAGAGGGCGGCGAAATCGCGCAGCAGCGGGGCCAGCCTGTCCAGCGGCCAGCTGTTGGGGCCGTCGCACAGGGCGTGGTCCGGGTCGGGATGGGTTTCCAGGAACACCCCGTCCACCCCGGCGGCCACGGCCGCGCGGGACAGCATGGGTACGAAGCGGCGGTCGCCGCCGGACGAGGTGCCCTTGCCGCCGGGCAGCTGCACCGAGTGGGTGGCGTCGAACACCACCGGCACGCCGAAGCCCTGCATGATGGGCAGCGAGCGGAAGTCCACCACCAGATTGTTGTAGCCGAAGCTGGCCCCGCGTTCGGTCA
>JALHHV010000035.1 GCA_022837365.1 Desulfovibrio sp.
AAGCCCTCCATCGCCGATGATACTGCGTATTCGTGCGTGGGAAAGTAGGCCGATGCCAGCACTTTTTCTTTTCGGGAGACGCGCACGCCGCACACTCCCACCCCTTCACGCAAAGGCCCCGGCAGAGCAATCGCCGGGGCCTTTGTGCGTTTGGGGGAGGGGGGAGGGGGCGGGAGTGGGGGCGTTGTCAGAGTGCTTTGTTGGTGATGCCCGCCGCGAGGTTTGCGACGCTGTGCGTGTACCGGCTGATTTCGATCCCGTGCTTCTTCAGCTTGTAGAGCAAGGTGGAGCGCGGCAGGCCGAGCAGCGTGGCAGCGCCCTTCTTTCCGCTGATGACCCCATTGGTCAGGGTCAGCACCTTCTCGATGACCAGCCGCTCGGTATCCGCCAGGGAATAGCCGGGCGCCACTACGGGAGGCGGGGGCAGGGGCGCGGCGGACACGTCGCGAATACCCGGATGATGCGCATCCTGTTGGAACAGGGGGGTAATCATGGCCGGCTCTACTTCACCTCCGTAATTGAGAATGAGCAGCCGCTTGACCATGTTGGAAAGTTCCCGCACGTTGCCCGGCCAATGATACTCTTCCAGCAGGCGCAGTGCGGAGCGGGAGAAGGTGATGGGCTTGCACTGCATGTCTTCGGTAAGAATGCTCACAAGGTGCTGCAGCATGGCGCGCAGTTCGCCGAGGCGTTCCCGCAGGGGGGGAATATTGATGATCGCCGCGCCGAGCCTGTAATACAGGTCGTTTCGGAACTGGCCGCGCTGGATCAGCGCTCCAAGGTCGGCATTGGTGGCGGAAATGAAGCGCACGTTTACCCGGATGGAGCGGCTTTCCCCGACCCGTTCGAAGCTGGAATCCTGCAATACTTGCAGCAGCTTTGCCTGGAGCGTCTTGTCCAGGTCGCCGATTTCGTCCAGAAAGATGCTGCCCTTGTCCGCCATCTCGAAGCGCCCCACGCGATGGCTGTTGGCGCCGGTGAACGCCCCCTTGGCATGGCCGAACAACTCGCTTTCGAACAGCGTCGAGGACAGGGCCGGACAGTTGACCTTGACGAAGTTGTTGTTTTTTCTGGCGCTGTACCGGTGGATGATGTGGGCGATGAATTCCTTTCCCGTTCCCGTCTCGCCGCGTATCAGGACCGGCACGTTGCTACAGGCCAGAAGCTGCGCCTGTTCCATGACGATGCGCATGCTCTCGCAGCGGTAGAAAAAGCGCGGTTCGGAGTAGCTCGTCTCTTCCGGATAGAGCAGGTCGCCCACGCGCTGTTGCAGTTCCGCATTCATCTTCTGGAGTTTGGCGTGGGCAAGCATGTTGTCCACGGCCAGGGCCACCTGCACGGAGATTTTTTCCAGAAACGCCACCAGGTCGGTGTCGTCGTCGCGCAACGGCCGCCTGAAGGAAACGACGAGCGCGCCGATGGGCTGGGAACGGCTCATGAGCGGCAGGGCGATGGCCGAACGCAATCCGGCATCGTGCATGCTGCGTATTGCGTCGAACGACGCGAGATTCTTGATGTCCTGGGCGATGTACGGCGCTTTCGCCCGGATGGCCTCATGGGCCAGGGGGCCCCGCTGCGGGATGGGCGTATCGTCCATGCAGGTGACGGTGACCCCTTCGGCCCGCGCGAACCATTCCAGCGAATCGTTGGCCGGATTGTAGATGCTGAGACTACATCGGTCACAGTTGACCAGGGGTTGCAGCGTTGCGGCAAGACTCTGGAAAAGACCCTCTTGGGTGACTTCGCGGACAAGAATGTTGTTGATCAGCAGCAGCGCTTGGTAAAACCTGTCAGGAAGGTCGCTCATCGTTCCCTCACGTATGCTACCTGAAGGGTACGTGGTATGCGGCGCCATGCGTTCGAGTGGGGCAGCCCGCGCTGGCCCCACTCGTAGCGTGAAGTGCTTATGCGCTTTCGTATAGTCTCGTTATGATGAATTCGCGATGCCCGAGCACCTCGGCGGAGGTCCTCCTGCCGTTGCATGTGCGAATCATCATGTCAATGAGCTTGTCCCCGGCCTGGTCGAGGTTGATCTCGCGGCGCAGGATGCCGGAGACGTCCACGTCGAAGTGCTCGCTCATGGTGCGCAGCGTGCGGGGGTTGGAACACAGTTTGACCACCGGAAGGATGGGGTTGCCGATGACGTTGCCCTGTCCGGTGGGGAACAGGTGCACCACGAACCCGGCGGCGGCGCACAGGGTGACCATTTCGGCGGCGGCGGAGGAGGAATCCATGAACCACAGGCCGGGGCCGGTGGGGCTTTCCGCCTTGTCCAGGCAACCCACGACAGGGGCCTTGCGGCCGATCTTCTGGATGTTGCCGAGGGCCTTTTCCTCGATGGTGGTCAGGCCGCCCTCGATGTTGCCCTTGGTGGGTTGCGAGTCGGTCAGGTCGTCGGTCTTGTGGTCGTCCACGACCTTGGCGTAGCGGTCGAAGAAGAACTGGAACTTCTTGCGCACCTCGTTGGTGGCGCAGCGCGCGGCCACCAGGTGTTCCCCGCCGGTGAGCTCCGTGGTTTCGCCGAACAGCAGGGTGGCGCCGGCTTCCCACAGCTTGTCGTAGGCGTTGCCCACCGTGGGGTTGGTGGCCAGCCCGGACGTGGTGTCGGATTCGCCGCACTTGGTGGACACCCAGAGTTCCTTCACGTCGCATTCCGTGCGCTGCTGCTCGGTGGCCCAGTGCATGTATTCCTTGGCCCGGCGCGATGCGTTGCAGATGGTGGCCAGGTCGCCGTTCTTCTCGATGGCGAAGCCCGACACGGGCTTGCCGGTACTGGCGATGCCGTCCACGATCTTCTGCGTCCACAGGGGCTCGATGCCGATGACCACCACGGCGGCCACGTTGGGGTTGCTGCCCATGCCGATCACGGTGCGGAAGTACAGGTCGAGATCCTCGCCGAACTGGAGGCGGCCGTAGGCATGGGGCAGGGCCAGGGTGCCCTTGACGTTGTTGGCCACGGCTTCGCACGCCGCGTTGGACAGGTCGTCGAGGGGCAGCAGGACCACGTGGTTGCGCACGCCCACGCGGCCGTTCTCACGCCGGTATCCGAAGAATTTTCTTTCCATGACCTACCACCTCTTGGTCTTGACGTTGTGGACGTGCAGATGTTCGCCCTTCTTGATGGGCGCGACCACCTTGCCGATGTCCGTGTTGTACTTGAACACGGTGTCGCCCGCGGCGAAGTCCTTGAGCGCCACCTTGTGGCCGATGGGAATGTCGTTGCGCAGGGTGATGTGGACGGTCTTGTCTTCCTGCATGACCCATCCCGTGCATTCGTGACCTGCCGTCAGCCCTTCCACCACCACGACGCCGACGCCGTCGGCCGCTTCGTGAACCAGGAAATCGATGGACATGTGTTCCTCCTTGAAGGGTTGTGGGGTTCCGTCCCCGTGGGCTTCCCGTCCGGGGCCGTGGCGCGGCGGCCCCTAGGCCACGCCGAGCCTGGCATAGATGTCCGGCAGCCTCCGTTGGGCTTCCGCGGCGATCTCGTCGTAGAGGTGTCGCCCATGGCTATCCATGGCCACGGTCAGGGGGCCGAAGTTCTTCACCCGGAAGCGGTACAGGGCTTCGGGGTGCAGATGCTCGAAGTAGACGGCCTCCACCTCTTCGATCTGTTCCGTCTCCAGGGACGCGGCACCGCCGACGATGGCCAGGTACACCGCCCCGTACGTGTGCATGGCGTCCAGGCTGCCCTGGTACAGGCCGCCCTTGCCGATGATGGCCCGCACCCCGTAGGTGCCGATCAGCCCCGGCGTGAAGCGGTCCATGCGCGTGCTGGTGGTGGTGCCCACGCAGATCTTTTCCCATTTGCCGTCCACCTGGCGCAGGCTGGGGGCGGTATGGATGCAGGGCATGCCTTCGAGGCTGACCGGGGGCTTGTGGCCCTGGTCGAAGATGTAGATCTGCGTCAGGTCGCGGATGCCGAACAGCGGGCCGTCGAAGTAGACGATGTCGCCGGCGTGCAGCGCGCGGATGTCCGCTTCGGAAAACGGGGACGTGAGATGGTGCGTGATGCTCATGGCTGTCTCCTAGTACCCGTAGGTCGTTGAGCCGTCGGGCAGGACCACCGCCCGCGCCCGCCGGGCGGGCCAGCACTGGGTGTTCACGGCCACGGGGTTCTGGGTGATGTGGGTGTAGGCGTGCTCGATGTGCACGGCCAGGCAGGACACGTCGCCGCCAAGCCCCATGGGGCCGCGCCCGGTGGCGTTGATGGCCTCTTCCAGTTCCTCCTCCATCTCGGCGAACTGTGGATCGGGGTGGCGCTGGCCCACCGGGCGGCAGATGGCGTCCTTGGCCAGGCGCATCACCAGGTCGGACGTGCCGCCGAGGCCCACCCCGATGACGCCGGGGGGGCAGGGGTTGGCGGCGCTTTCCACCACCGTGTCCAGAATGAACTTCTTGACCGCCCTGATCCCGTGCTGGGGGTAGAACATCTGCATCTTGCTCATGTTCTCGGAGCCGGAGCCCTTGGGCACCATCAGGATGTCCAGCGCGTCGCTGTCCTCGACGAAATCCCAGTAGATGACGGGCAGGCCCGGCCCCACCGAGGTCTGGGGATTGATCCGGGTGAGGGTGTGCGTGGAACTGCTGCGGAAGGGGAATTCCTGCGTGGCCCGCCGCGCGCCCTCGTAAAGGCAGGACTTGATGGCCGCACAGTTCCAGGGAAACCGCGACCCCACCCGGACCTTGTAGATGGGCAGGCCCGTGTCCTGGCAGAGCAGGGTCTTTTTGGCGTCCGCGATGTCGATGGCCTTGAACATGGCCTCGAAAATGGCGCGGGCGGTGGGGACGGTCTCGCGGTCGCGGGCCTTGCGCAGGGCGGCGCGCACGTCCGGCGGCAGGTCGCACAGGGCCTTGATGTAGCTCTGCTTGGCCGCCTCTTCCACGATGCGGTAGTCGAATGAAGACATGTGCCAACTCCTTGTGTTGGACGTTGCGGTCAGCGGATGGTTGGGGGGATGGCCGGGGGTGCGGTTGAAGAGACGGCCGGAGGGACGGTCAGGGTGTCGGGAATGTTGGCGCGCACGTCTTCCGTGCGCATGGGCACCGCCGAGCCCCGGCTGAAGTCGAGGGCCAGCAGGAAGGCGGCGAGGGCCTTCAGCTCATCGGGACGAAGGTCGTAGGCGGGCATGGAGGTGGAGGCCATCTTGGACTTGGGGTCCTTGATGTAGGCGGAAAGGTAGTCGACCGTGCGCCCCTTGGCCTTCATGTTGGACATATCGGGACCGGTGCGGTGGCCGCCCTGGCCCTGAATGTTGTGACAGTATGCGCATTCGCGTTCCACGTAGATGCGCAGGCCCTGGCGGACCTCTTCCGTCATAGCTCCGGGGGAGCCGGGAGGCGTGAGCACGATCTTGTTGTAGGGCGCGGCCTCGGAATAGGCCTGTCCGGTCAGGTACACGATGCAGATGATGAAGGTCAGGCCGATGCTCATGGATACCGGTCTGTTGACCACCCCCTTCATGCGGCTTTCGCTCATGAAGGGCACGCAGAGCATCAGCAGCGCGCCGCCCACGGGAATGGCCAGGCTGCCCACGGCCTCCCATGTGCCGTTGAAGTAGGTCAGCAACTGGAATATCCACATGTAGTACCATTCCGGCCGGGGCAGGTAGTCGGCGATGAAGGTGCCGGCCTTCTGTTCCAGCGGCGCGGGAGCCCAGATGGCCAGCCCCAGCAGGACGCAGAACAGGATGCCGAAGGCGATGGCCGTGCGGTGCATGTGCTCGGGATAGAAACGATACGGCGGGGTGCCTTCGGCCGGGGGCGGCAGAGGCTCGCCGGCGATCCTCTCGCGCGGGTCGGAGAGGTTGTGCAGGCGGATGAGGTAGATGTGTATGGCCAGGAAGAATAGGAGCAGGCAGGGCAGCAACAGGGTGTGGATGGAGTGGAAGCGCGTCAGCGTGAAGCCCGACATGCCGTCCCCGCCCAGGATGAAGCGCGTGATGGCGTTGCCCACCAGCGGGTACTGGCTGGGAATGTTGGCCCCGACCACGGTGGCCCAGTAGGCCTTCATGTCCCACGGCAGCAGGTAGCCGGTGAACCCGAGGCCCAGCGTCACCAGAAACAGGCAGGCCCCGGTGACCCATGTACCCTGGCGCGGATTCACGTATGCGCCGTGGAAATAGGTGACCATCTGGTGCACGAACACCAGCAGCACCATGGCGCCCGCGCCCCAGTGATGCAGGCCGCGCAGCAGCTGCCCGGCGGCCACATCGTTCGAGATGAAGCGGACGGAGCTCCACGCCTTGTCAGGGGAGGGCACGTAGTAGAAGGCCAGCACGATGCCCGTGACCACCATCAGCAGGAAGACCAGGGCGCACAGCGTGCCCAGAACGGCGCTCCAGCCCGTGCCGTCCGGCAGCCTCTTGTAGAGGAAGGGCTTGAGATGCGTTTCCCATCCGATATGTTTGCCGATGTTCATTACACCACCTCGACCTTGAGTATGCCGTCCTCGACCTTCCAGGGCAGGCGGGTCAGCCCCCTGGGCGGCGGACCGGCGATGACGTTGCCGTCCCTGTCGAATGCCCCGCCGTGGCAGGCGCACTTGAAGCGCGAGGACAGCGGATCCCAACTGACGGCGCAGCCCAGATGCGGGCAGGTATTGCTGAAGCAGAGCACCTGGCCGGGGGCGTCGTGCCGTACCAGCAGGGTGGACTGCACCTGTTCGCTGTGGAACGCCTGGGTGCGCGTGTAACCGAGCGGCAGGGTGCTGACCTCGCCCACGGGGATGTCCTTGAGCGCGGCCACGGGCACCCATTGCGCCGGTGTGCGGACCTGGGTCGGCGCCACCGCCGCGGTGCCCAGGATGCCGCCGAGCACGGCCACGGCCCCCGCGCCCACGGCGGCCGTCAGGAACGTGCGGCGCGAGGCGCACGCCAGTTCCGGTCCGGCGGGGGGGCATGCTGTTGCGGCAGCCGGAGAAGCCGCAGGAGCGTCATGGTGATGCCCCCCGCAGGAGCAGCCCGTGGCGACGGGCTTCGGCGCGTCCTTCGCCCTTTCCTTCGCCGCTTCCTCCACCGGATGGGCGGAAAGGGGCCTGAGCGATTTCAGGTGCTTCAGCGCCAGACGCTGGATGTACTTGATGGCCCGCGTCCCGCTGATCTGCTTGGGGCAGACTTCCGTACAGTTGAATTCGGTGCGGCAGGCGTAACAGGAGTCCAGCGCCCGGGTCAGGCGGGCCTCGAACAGCCCGTCACGCTCGTCGGCCAGCAGGGTGAACGCGCGGTTGAGGGCGGCCGGTCCAGCGTACCCCGCGTGGTGATTGACCATGGTGCAGCTTGAAACGCAGCAGCCGCAGGCTATGCAGTCCGTGGCCATGCCGATGTCGATGCGCGCCTGGTTGTCGGGCTTGATGGCGTAGGGCTCGTCGTGTTCCACGGCGGGCTCGAAGAACGGCAGGGCGTCCTCGTACTTGGCGAAGAACGGGTCCATGTCCACCACAAGGTCCTTGATCACGGGGAAGTGGTTCAAGGGACGGATGGTGATGTCCTGCGCAGGGGGCAGGTGCGCGACGTTGGTCTTGCAGGCCAGCGCCTCGCGGCCGTTGATGACCATGCCGCAGGAGCCGCACATGTTGACGCGGCAGGCGAAGCGGAAGGAGATGCTCGGGTCCTGCTCGCGCTGAAGGCGCAACAGCACGTCGAGTATCGTGGTGGTTTCCGGCGCGGGGATGTCCAGCGTGTAGGCATCGAAATGCCCCTCCCCGCCCTCGGCCGGGTCGTAGCGGAACACCCTGACGGTGCGGGATGTCGGTTGGGATGTCATGACGGCCTCCGGTTAGTAGATGATGCCCCAGACGAGCAGCACCACGGCAAGGCCCATGCCCGGCAACCAGTAGGCCAGGTTCCGCTGCCGCCTGATGTCCGCCAGATTGAAGTCCAGCAGGATGACCCGCAGCCCCAGCGCCGCGTGAAACGCCACCACGACCAGCAGCATGAACTGGAGAAACGGCTTGTAGGTGAAGAAGAGGTGCAACGTGAGGAATACGACAATGAATACCGCGCTGATGCGCTGCATCAGCCAGGCCCACATGCCGACGTGCGTGCGGCCTCTCCGGTACGGGTCAAGGTCTCCCCATTGCAGTGGCGTGCGGTATTCGAACTTCTGCTGCTGTTCCATGTTGTTTTCTCCGAAGTGTGCTGCGTTGATATGTCGGTGAAGAATCATTTTTTCCATTTCTGGCAGGCTTCGACAGGCTTGTGCGTAAACTCGACGGGCTTCTTTTCCGTAACGGGCATGCCGTCGTCGCCGCGCCAGAGAAACGTGTTGAACAGGCCGTAGTCGTCGCGCTGTTCGGGGAAGTCCAGCCGGGTATGCGCGCCGCGCGTTTCGTCGCGCAGCAGCGCCGAGGTCGCGGCCATGATCGAGACGTCGATCATGCTGCGCGTATCGAGCCATACGTTGTAGACCATGTTGTAGGCGTTGCTTTGAGCAACGGACGCGCGTTCCACGTCGTCGCTCAGGCTGCGGAAGATGGGCAGGGCCTCTTCCAGGTCCTTCTGGTTGCGGATGATGCCCACCTTGAGCCAGTTGGTTTCCTGGATGTCGTGCCGGATTTGCAGCGGGCTCCGCCCGCCGGTGCGCGACAGCGGTTCCCGCAGGCGGGCGACCAGCGATTTCACAAGGCCGGGGGCGGTCTTCGCGATGCTGCGGTCCTTGGCCAGGAACCGGGCCAGCGATTTGCCCGCCAGGCGTCCGTAGACGCAGGATTCCGCGATGCCGTTGCCCCCGAGGCGGTTGGCGCCATGCACGCCCCCGGCGTCTTCGCCCGCGACAAAGAGCTTGTGCAGGCTGGCCCCATGTGGGCGGCGTCGATCTGCACGCCGCCCTCGGGACACGCGCGGCCGGCCATCATTTCCATGTAGGCCGAGCGGCTCACCACGTCGCGGGTGGCGCGTTCCGCCACGTCCGGGGCGTAGCGCTGCATGTAGCGCTCGCCCTCGCCGTTGTAGAGGTGCGCTCCCGCGCCGCGCAGCCCTTCTTCCAGCAGTGCGCCGGCCACCACGCTGCCCGGCACGATGAGCCCGGTGGGGTGGAACTGGATCATTTCCATGTCCCGCATGCGGACGCCGGCCCTGTACAGCATGGCGATGCCGTCCGCGGATTTTTCCGGGCCGGGGGCATGGAAGCGGTACTGGGTGGGGCCGCCGCCCGTGGCCACCAGGGTGGCCGCGGCTTCCACGACCAGGAATTCACCCCGGCGCATGTCGTACAGCAGGGCTCCGGTGACCGTCTTGCCGGTGGCGTCCAGCAGCAGTTCCACGGCGCGGGTTTCTTCCAGCACGGGAATGCGCCGCTTGAAGACCTGCTCCGTGGTCCGGCTGATGATTTCGATGCCCGTCAGGTCGCCCCTGTGCACGGTGCGGTCGAAGGATTGCCCTGCGAAGGGCTTCTGATGGACGCGCCCATCGGGAAAACGGTCGAAAAAGCACCCGCAAACGGTCTCCAGCTCCTTGACCGTCGGGGTGGCTTCCTCGACGAGCTGCTTCGCGAGGTCCTGGTTGTTGATGTACTGGCCGCCCTTGAGCGTATCCATGAGGTGCTTTTCATGGGAGTCTTCGGGGTTCAGGACGACATTGAACCCGCCTTGCACCATTCGGCTGCATCCGCCCTTGCCCTTCA
>JALHHV010000036.1 GCA_022837365.1 Desulfovibrio sp.
TTCGAGCGCGGCCTGGCCGAAACCGTGGCCTGGTACCGGGCCAACACCCCATGGCTTGAAAGCGTGGCCTCGGGGGCGTACAGGGAATTCATGCAACGCTGGTACGGAGAACGATTGTGAGCCCGCGCCCCAAGGCGCTGGTGCTCGGCGGCAGGACCGGGCTGCTCGGCCAGGCCCTGGTGCGCGTGCTGCGCGAATCGGGCTGGGACGCCCTGCCCACCGGGCGCGACGACGTGAACGTGCTCGATTCCGGGGCGCTGGCCTCGTTCATCGAGCGCGCCGAGCCCGCCGTGATCTTCAACACCGTGGCCTGGACCCAGGTGGACCTGGCCGAAGAGCGCGAGGAAGACGCCACCCGTCTCAACCGGCAATTGCCCACGTGCCTCGCGCGCATGGTGCGCGGCACCTCCACGCACCTCGTGCACTTCAGCACCGATTTCGTGTTCAGCGGCAGAAAGGGCGCACCCTACACGCCGGACGACACGCCCGACCCCGCGTCCGTCTACGGGGCCACCAAACTGGCCGGGGAACAGGCCGTGCTCCAGCAGTGCCCGGACAACGCCTGCGTGGTGCGCACATCCTGGCTGTTCGGGCCGGGCCGCCGCAACTTCGTCAAGGTCATCCTGGACATCTGCCACGACAGGGGCGAAGCCCGCGTGGTGCACGACCAGATCGGCTCGCCCACCTACACCCTGGACCTGGCGGCGGGCAGCGTGAAGCTGGCCGAACTGCGGGCCACGGGCATCTTCCACCTGGCCAACGCCGGGCAGGCCAGCTGGTGCGAACTGGCGTCGGAAGCCGTGAGCCTGGCCGGGCTGCCCTGCAAGGTGCACGCGATTCCTTCGCGCGACTATCCGCAGAAGGCCCAGCGCCCGCCCTTCTCGGTGCTGGACACCTCGCGCTTCACCCAGGTTACCGGCATCGCCCCGCGCCCGTGGCCGCAGGCCCTGCGCGACTACATCTACAAGGAATGCCTGCCCGGCACGCACGACGCCTGACGCCGCGCGGGCAGACCGCACTTCGGCCAGCGGCCGCCAACGATCAGGATACCCCAGGGAATACGACATGCCGCCCGCCGAAAATCTCCGCGCCCTCGCCCGCGCCGCACAAGGCACCGTGAAGGACGCCTTCCACGTCTGGCTGACGCTGATGAAGGTGATGGTGCCCATCATCGTCGTGGTCAAGGTGCTGACCGAACTGGACCTGGTGCGCTACCTGGCCCTGCCGCTGTCGCCCGTCATGGGGCTTGTGGGCCTGCCCGCAGACCTCGGCCTGTCGTGGGCCACCAGCATGCTGGTGAACATCTACAGCGGCCTGTTCGTGTACGCCGGGTTGCTGCCGGGCATGGAACAGCTGACCGTGGCCCAGGTGACCACCTTCGCCACCATGACGCTCATCGCCCACAACGTGCTGGTGGAAGGGCGCATCGCCCAGCAGTGCGGCCTGAACATGACCACCCAGATCGCGTTGCGCTTCGGCGGGGCGCTGTTGTGCGGCATGCTCATGCGCGCCTTCTTCGACGCCACCGGCTACCTTTCCGAGCCCGCCGTCATGCTCTGGGCCCCGCGCGAGGCCCCGGCCACCCTGGTCGCCTGGGCCTGGAACGAGGCGCGCAACCTGGTCTCGGTGCTCGGCATCGTGCTGGCGCTGATGGGCCTGATGCGCGTGCTGGACGCCGTGGGCATCACCCGGCTGCTCAACGCCTGCCTGCGCCCGGCGCTGCGGCTGATGGGCATCGGCGACAACGCCGCCACCATCACCATCATCGGCCTCGGCATGGGCATCGCCTACGGCGGCGGGCTCATCGTGCACGAGGTGCAGGGCGGCAAGGTGCCCCCGCGCGACGTGTTCAGTTCGCTGTCGCTCATGGGCCTGTCGCACGCGCTTATCGAGGACACCCTGCTCATGGCCCTCATCGGCGCGCACCTGGGCGGCACCCTGTGGGCGCGGCTGGTCTTCTCCATGGTGGTGGTGATGCTGCTGATCCGGCTGTACGACCGGCTGCGGCCCACGCCCACCCCGGCCGCTCCCGCCCGGCAGGGCGCGTAGGCGCGACCCCGCAGGCCATGCCCACGCCCCACGCCATCACGCCCCACGCCATCAGGCCCGACGTCCACCCGGCCACCGCCGCGCCGCGCACCGTGTGGATCAACGCGGGCGAACTGTCCGGCGACATGCACGGCGGCCGCCTGCTGGAAGCCCTGCGCCGCCGCAACCCGGCGCTGCGCTGCATCGGCATGGGCGGCCCGCACCTGCGCGCGGCCGGGCAGGACGCCATCCTGCGCGTGGAAGACCTGTCGGTGATGGGCATCACCGAGGTGCTCGGCTACCTGCCGCGCATCCTCGGCATGCTGCGCCGCATCAAGACGGAACTTGCGGCGCGCAGGCCCGACGCGGTGGTGCTCATCGACGCGCCGGAATTCAACTTCCGCATCGCCAGGGCCGCCCACGCACTGGGCATTCCGGTGCACTACTACATCAGCCCCAAGATATGGGCGTGGCGCACCGGGCGGGTGGAGTTCATCCGCCGCCACATCCGCCGGATGATCTGCATCCTGCCCTTCGAGGTGGAATTCTACCGCCGCCACGGCATGCACGTGGACTACGTGGGCAACCCGCTGCTGGACATGATGGACTGGCAGCGGCTGGACGCCATCGCCCCGCTGCCCGGCCGCATCGGCCTGATGCCCGGCAGCCGCCGCAAGGAGATCGAAGCGCTGCTGCCGGAATACGGCAAGGCCGCCCGGCTGCTGCTGCAAGACCACCCCGGCCTGTCCTTCCACTGCGTGCGCGCCCCCAACGTCACCGAGGACGCCCTGCGCGCCTTGTGGCCCGCCGACGTGCCCCTGACCGTCGAACCGCCGGACGACCGCTACGCCACCCTGCGCACCTGCCAGCTGCTGCTGGCCGCCTCGGGCACGGCCACGCTGGAAACGGCCCTGCTGGGCGTGCCTACACTGGTGGCCTACCGGGTGTCGCCCTTCTCGTACTGGCTGGGCAAGCGGCTGGTGAAGGTCAGGTGGGTCAGCCTGCCCAACCTTGTCCTGAACCGCGAGGTGTTCCCCGAACTGTTGCAGGAAAACGCCGACGGCGCGGTGCTGGCCCGCCATACCGCCCGCTGGCTGGACACCCCCGGCGAACTGGACCGCGTGCGCGCCGACCTGGCCGACCTGCGCCGCCGCTGCGGCCCCCCCGGCGCGGCCGACGCCGCCGCGAAGATCATTCTGGAAGAAATGGAGTAGAAACAGAACCAGGGGAGGGAGGAAGGGACTTTTGCGGCAGCCGTTAGGTGAGCTTGCGAACCTTACGGATGGCGACCGCAGAGCGAAAAAGTCCCTTCCTCCCTCCCCCGGACCCCCTCCCTCCTTCCCCAAAACTTTTCAATTGGGGCTATCCGCGCGTCCGCCCACGGGAACAATCCCCGGCCGAAACGTTACTCAGTACTTCTGGTCGCGGTGCCAGGCCCAGGCGGTCTCGATGATCTCGCGGATGTCGGTGACCCTGGGGGTCCAGCCCAGTTCCCGGCCCGCCAGCGTGCTGTCGGCCACCAGCCGGGCCGGGTCGCCTTCGCGGCGCGGCCCCACGGTGAAGGGCACCTCGCGCCCGGTCACCCGTGCCGCCGCATCGATGACCTGCCGCACGGTGAACCCCTGCCCGTTGCCCAGGTTGCAGTGCAGCGCGACCTTCTCACCTGGTTCCGCCGTCAGCCCGTCCTTCAGGGCCGCCGCGCCCGCCGGGGACGCCAGCAGCCTGTCCAGCGCAGCCAGGTGCGCGTCGCACAGGTCGTTGACGTGGATGTAGTCGCGCACGCAGGTGCCGTCCGGGGTGTCGTAGTCGGCCCCGAACACGGTGAGCGCCGGGCCGGTGCCCAGCACCGCGCGCAGGATGTTGGGGATGAGGTGCGTTTCCGGCGAATGCGATTCGCCGATGCCGCCCGCCCGGTCCGCCCCGGCGGCGTTGAAATAGCGCAGCGCCACCGAGCGCAGCCCGTAGGCCGTGGCGTGGTCGGCCAGCATGCGTTCCACCATCAGCTTGGACGCGCCGTAGGGGTTCACCGGGGCCAACGGATGCGTCTCGGCGATGCGCTCGGTGACCGGGTTGCCGTACACCGCCGCCGTGGACGAGAACACCAGCCGCAGCACGCCCGCCTCGCGCATGGCGTCCAGCAGGTTCAGGGTGCCGGTGACGTTGTTGGCGTAGTACGGCGCGGGGTCGCGCACCGATTCGCCCACCAGGCTGCGGGCCGAGAAATGCATCACCGCGTCGAAGCTGTGTTCCGCGAACACCCGGCGCAGGGCCTGGAGGTCCAGCAGGTCGCCGCGCACCAGGCCGCAGTCCGGGGCGGCGGCGTCCACGGCGTCGGCGTGGCCGGTGGAAAGGTTGTCGAAGATCACGGGCGTGCAGCCGCGCGCCACCAGCGCCCGCACCATGTGCGAGCCGATGTAGCCCGCACCGCCGCAGACCAGCACGTTGCAGATGGGTGTTTCGCCCATGGGTCCTCCTGGAGCGCCCCGGAAGGCGGCTCCGTGGCCGGAACGGGGCATCCTTGCCCCATGCCGCCGTTTTCTCTATTCTTGTCCCGATGCCGACGCACCGGCCACGCGCGCGGAACATGCCGGAACATGCCGGAAAGGCGGCGCGCACGCGACGCATGCCGGGGGCGCAACGCCCGCGCAACATGCCGTCAGCCAAGGAGAACCTAACACATGCGGCAACGGATGCAACCACACGGCGCCATCTTTCCGCCATGCCGCGCGCTGGCCGGGCTTGCCCTGGCCTGCCTGGCGGCGCTGCTGTTCCTGTCGGCGTCCGCCCCGGCCTCGGCCGGGCCGCGCACCGACGACGACCTGAAGCAACTGGCCGGCCAGTTGCTGGAAACCGGGGTCAAGCCCGACGCCATCCCCGCCCTGTACCGTCCGGAATACACCACCACCATCAGCGCGGCCCTCAGCCTGGAGGACCCGGAACCGGTCTTCGTGGTGAGCCTGCCCGACGGCCCGCGCATCTACCCCCAGCGCATCATGGTCTGGCACGAGGCGGTCAACGAGGTGGTGGGCGACGCCACCTACTGCGTCACCTACAGCCCGCTGACCGGGGTGGTGGCCGCCTACAGGGGGCAGGCCGGAAAGTTCATGACCACCTTCGGCGTGGACGGCCGCCTGCTGCACAACAACACCGTGCTGTTCGACAGGGCCACCGGCAGCCTGTGGTCGCAGTTGCTGGGCATTTCCATCGACGGCCCCCTGCGCGGCAAGGTGCTGCAACGCATCCCCGCGTGGTGGACCACCTGGGGCATGGCGCGCGCCGCCCTGCCCGACGCCAGGGTGCTGGCCACCCCCACCGGCATCCGCCGCTCGTACGGCAAGGACCCCTACGGCTCGTACCTGCTGCCCGGCACCTACTACGAGGACGAGCGCATCCTGCACCCCGTGCCCAGGCCGGACCGCCGCATGAAGCCCAAGACGCCCATCCTCGGCGTGGACATGCAGGGCCAGCAGGTGGCCATCGACACCGCCGCCGTGCGCAAGGACGGCATCGCCAACATCGAGCAGGGGCCCACTCCGCTGCTGGCCGTGGTGGACCGGCGGCTGGACGTGATCCGGGTGTACGACCGCATGGTGTGGGGCAAGCCCGCCACCTTCGCGTTCAGGAAGGGCAGCCCCGACCGCCTGGTGGACGCCGAAAGCGGCAGCGAATGGTCCATGGACGGCAAGGCCGAGTCCGGCCCCATGAAAGGCGCGGTGCTGAACGAGGTGGTGGCCGTGAACGCCATGTGGTTCGCTTGGTCCGCCTTCCACCCCGCCACCATCATCGTGCCGGGCGCGGATGCGTGGCCCGCGCCGCCCAAGCCCCGGCTGGACATGCCGGGGCTGGCCCCGTTCCAATGAGCGCGCCCGGCTCGCTGCACTGCGCGGGCGTGGCCGTGCGCGCCGTGGTGTTCGACTTCGACGGCACCCTGGCCGTGCCCACGCTGGACTTCGGCGTCATGCGCCGCGCCGTGGCCGAGGCCATGCGGACGCATCTGGAGCCGCCGCAGCGCCCAAGCCCGCCGGACCTGCCGGTAATGGACCTTCCGGCAATGGACCTTCCGGCAATGGAGTGGATCGGCCACGTGACGGCCCTGCTGGAACTCCACGGCCGCCGCGCCGACGCCGCAGCCCTGCACGCCGACGCCCACGCCGCCATCCGCCGCGTGGAGGTGGAGGCCGCCGCGCGGGGCAGCCTGTTTCCGTTCACCCGCCCCATGCTGGCCGCGCTGGCCGCCATGGGCGTGCCCGTGGCCATCGTGACCCGCAACTGCCCCGAGGCGGTGCGGGCCGTGTTCCCCGACGTGGACGCGCTGTGCCCCTGCCTGCTCACCCGCGACGACGTGCCCAGCGTCAAGCCCGACCCGGACCACCTGCTGCGCGCGCTGGGGGTGCTGGGCCGCGCGCCCGGCGAAGCCCTGATGGTGGGCGACCACCCCATGGACATCGTGACCGGGCACCGCGCGGGCACCCTGACCGCCGGGGTTGCCAGCGGCGAAAGCCCGGCCCGGGCGTTGCGCGACGCCGGGGCGCACGTGGTGGCCGCGGACTGCCGGGAACTGATGGCCGGGCTGGGGCTGGCCGGAGCGGGGCTGGCGGGGACGGGGCTGGCGGGAGCGGAACCGGACGGGCGGGAATAGAGGGACGGCCATCGGGCCATGCTGCCGGGCCGCGCCCCGTCATCCGCGACCTTGCCTCACCTCGTTGCGCTGGCCCGCAGGGCGGCCTAAGATGGAACATCCGGCCCCGGCCGCAACGATCCGCAGGAGAACCCGCCATGACCGTCACGTCCTCCGGCATTCCCGCCCCCCGCGCCGCGCTTCCGAAAACCGCCGTCCTTGCGCTGCTGCTCCTTGCCGCCCTGTGCGCCGCCTGCGCCGGGCGGGCCTGCCCCCCGCGCGAAAGCTGCACCAAGCCGGTGTTCGAGCGGGTGCAGAACAAGGCCGTCAGCGCCGGGCAGCAGGCCGTGGTGCAGGGGCTGCTGGGCGTGCTGACCGGCACGGCCACGGGGCCGAAATTCACCGGCGAGGGGGTGCGCCTGGACATGTACCGCGCCTTCGACGACGCCTTCACCGAAGAGGGCTACTCCCTCGACGCCACCCTGCGCGAATTCCTGGGCAAGCACGAGGACACCGCCTACTACCGCGACGCCCTGACCTCCGGACTGGTGCCGCTGCTGGCAACGCCGCTGTCCATCCTGCGCGTGGCCGACGCCCGCCAGCGCCTGCTGGCCGAAGGCCGGGTGACCCAGCCGACGCTGGACCTGGTGGCCGCCGTGCCCGCCTCCGCCACCGGCGAAGGCGCGGCGAAACAATGAAGACGGGCTGACGTCACGCAGTCCGGCTGTTCCGCTCCGCCAGCAGCAGCGCCCCGGCCCCTCCGAACAACCGCTCCCGCCGGATGACCGTCAGCCCGGCCCGGTGCGCCAGCCCTTCCACACCCCCACGGGCCATGAACCCCCGGAAGTTGCGATAGTGCTCCGCCCCGGCCAGCCGTTCCGGCAGGTGCACGAACAGGGCGGCGGGCAGGTCCAGGTTGCGCTCCGCCAGGCGATAGTCTGCCAACAGCACGCGCGGGGCCACGCGCAGGGCTTCGGCCAGGGCCGCGTTGCCGGTGGCCTCCGGCATTTCGTGCAGGGCCAGCGACAGCACCACCGCGTCGAAGCTGCCGTCCGCGAAGGGCAGCACGCGCGCGTCGGCGCGCAGCAGGGGAAGAGACCGGGGGGACGCCCGCGCCGCGCCCAGCATGGCCGGGGAAAGATCCGCGCCCACGCAGGCCACGCCCGCGCCGCGCAGCACAGCGCACTGCCGCCCGGTGCCGCAGCAGGCGTCCAGCACCCGCAGCAGCCCTTCGGCGCGGCAGACATGGGCGACGGTCCGGCGCACCCCGTCCAGCACGGGGTTCAGCAGCAGGTCGTACCATTCCGCGATGCGGGCGTAGGGATCGGCGGTCATGAGGGTTCCGAAGGGTTCGGGGAGGGGGGAACACGCGCCGGGCGGCCCGGTGCGTTACGGGGCCACGGGCTCCGGCGTTTCCGGCTCATCGGCCGCCATGCCGGGGCGGCAGTCCGCCGCGTCCCGGTCGTCGCGCAGGGCGGCCAGCACCCGGCAGCGCAGTTCGGCCATTTCCGGCACTTCGTCCGGCGAAGGCAGCCACGCCAGCAACCGCTCCACCCGGCCGGATTCGCGCAGCAGCCTGCGCGAGGCGGCAAAGCCCAGGTCGAAGCTCCAGCCGCACAGCAGGATGCGGAAATCGTTCATGCAGCGCATGTCCGCGTAGCTGGCAAGGCGTCCCGAGCGCACCGCGTCCAGCACGGCGGGGGTCCAGGCCCCTTCCGTTTCCGGCAGGTGCAGCACCACCACTTCGTCGCGGGGGCCGCCGGGCTGCATATGCGCGGCCAGCACCCGGAAGATGTCCAGTTTGTCGGCGTCGCGCACCACCCGGGTCACCTGCCGGACACGCGGCGAAACCCCGGCCGGAATGGCGAAACGGTTGTGCAGCACCACGGCGCAGGCGGCCAGGCGGCGCACGGCCGGGGACTCGTCGGCCAGGGGGCGTTCCTCGTTCAGCACCCGGCCGCCCAGCAGGCCGTGGTTGGCCGAGCGCGCGTCGCTGAAGGTGCGCCAGCGCCGGTACTGCGGAAACCGCCCGATGTCGTGGTACAGCGCGCCCAGCAGCGCCGCGCGGGCGCTGACCATGTCCATGACGCCTTCCGC
>JALHHV010000484.1:0-406 GCA_022837365.1 Desulfovibrio sp.
GGCCCGCCGTCACGCTCCGGCTTCCGCGTCCGCAAGGGCGCGCAGGCTGCGCCAGACCTCGCGGAACAGGACGCCCTCGGCGTGGGGGGCGAACTCCGGCACGGAAAGTCCGGCGAACTGCGCGGCCATGAAGACCGGCGAAAGGGGCAGGCTGCCGAGCAGGGGCAGGGCGTGTTCGCCGCAGAAGGCTTCGATGCGGCGGGCCATGCCGGTGTGGATGTCCGCCTTGTTCAGCAGTACGGCCGCGCGGACGCCGAAATGCCGGGTCAGCGCGTGCACCCGCTCCAGGTCGTGCAGGGCCGAGACCGTGGGTTCCGTGACCAGCAGGGCCGTATCCGCACCGGCCAGCGAGGCGATGACCGGGCAGCCCACCCCCGGCGAGCCGTCGATGAGCACGGTGTCCGCG
>JALHHV010000484.1:470-1829 GCA_022837365.1 Desulfovibrio sp.
CATCCAGTGCGCCGTAGCGGCACGCCGCCGTGCAGGCCCCGCAACGGGTGCAGAGACCGGCGTCGATGCGGGCCAGCACGCCGCTGTGAAAGTCGTGCCGTTCGCGCACCACGGGCGCCAGCAGCAGGTGCAGATCCGATGCGTCCACGTCGCAGTCGGCCAACACCAGCGCGGGCGGTGACGCCCCCTCTTCCCGCGCGGTTCCCGCCGGGGCGGCGCTTTCGCGGGCCACGGCCGCCAGCGCCGCCGTGACGCTGGTCTTGCCCGTGCCCCCCTTGCCGCTGATGACCACTATCTGCCGCATGTCCGCTCCCTTGCGTTCGCGTCTCTGGCCATGGCCTCCATCGTATCCGCCAGTTTGGCGTAGGCCGCGCGCATCTCCGGCGCGGCGTCGTGCACCAGGCTGCCGGTGGCCCCGCATTCCGCCGCCGCGCGGCTGAAGGGGATGGTCCCCAGCAGGGGCACGCCTTCGCGCGCGGCCCAGTCGCGCACGGGGTCGTCCGCCGCCGGAGTTGCGCCGGGCTGGCCCATCCCGGTCCCCATCCCGACTCTATTCAGCACCACGGCATGCGGCAGGCGCAGGTGCCGCGCAAGACCCACGGCCAGACGCAGGTCGTGCAGGCCGAAGGGCGAGGGCTCGGCCACCAGCAAGAGCAGGTCGGCGTCATGCACGGCGTTGATGGCGGCGCACGCGACGCCCGGCGGGCAGTCGCGGATGGTGAAGACGCACGGCTCCGGCGCGTCATCCCCCCGCGCGTCATCCCCCCGCGCGACGGGCGCCACCGGGGGCGGCACGTCCTTCACCGCCTTGATCAGCGGGGTGGCCATGGCCTCGCCGATGCGCAGCACTCCGTCCCGAAAACGCAGGACGGGCGTTGCGCCGGGGCGTGCGGAGCCCCTTTCCGCCGTGTCCGCGCCATCGCCCATGGCCGGGCGGATGCGGGCGATGCCGCCTCGCACTTCGCCCACCAGGCGCGTGGCGGAGGTCATGGCTCCCGTGGGGCAGACCAGGGCGCACAGCCCGCAGCCGTGGCACAAGTCCGGAAAGTCCAGCACCGCATCGCCCATGAACGCCAGAGCCTTGAAGCGGCAGGCATCCACGCAGCGGCGGCACGCCGCGCCAAGGCACAGGGTTTCGTTCACCTTGGGCACGGGCAGGGTGCACTGTTCGCGTGTCTTCCACTCCACGGGCAGGAACAGGTGCGCGTTGGGTTCCTCCACGTCGCAGTCCGCGAGCGCCACCCGGTGGCCCCGCGCGGCAAGCAGCGCGGCAAGGTTCACGGCCACGGTGGTCTTGCCCGTGCCCCCCTTGCCGCTGGCGATGGCCAGTTTCATGCGGCCTCCGTCGCGGCGCCGCGT
>JALHHV010000485.1 GCA_022837365.1 Desulfovibrio sp.
GGTGTGGATATCCCGGACGAGGTGGATGCTGCGGGAGAAGGGGAAGATGCGCATGGCGGATGTCGCTTTCATGAGTGTGTGCTCCTCGTGGGTGCGGTGTAGGTCGAGGTCGTTCCAGAATGCGGAATCGTCGGGAGGGAAATCGCGGTTACGGGAGAGGGCCGCATGACGAGGCGAGCCGGTAGCCTTCCTTGAGTTTGCCAAGGGTGCGTGACCGCGCCTCACGGATGGGGTTGCCCCGGTTGCACCGGGTGATGGCTAATGCAAGCCGTTGCCCTTGCGTGTTGCGCTTGCCCCAACTGAGGTCGATGCCGTGTTCTTGAATGGTGCAGGACCAGAACTTGCCGCCCGAAGGAGTGTCCTTTTCGAGACGCAGCCAGGGAGGCGAAGGGAGGGAGGCGAAGAAGGCGGGATCGCGGGTCTGGCGGGTGAGCAGGGAATCCATGAACTGGAGCACCAAGCCGGTATTGCCTGGGATTCGGGGAGACGCGGCATCCTTGCCGGGGGTGTCCGGATCGGACGTGTTCGGCGCGGTAGCGGCGTCCCCGCTCACTCCCCCGTGGGGAACATGCGCTGGGCGATTTCGTGAAGCAGCGTTCGGGTTTCCCGCGTGGCCTTGAAGCCGAGCGTCCGGTCGAGGGCGTAGGCCACGGGCTGGATGCCCTGTCGGGCCAGGGGCTGGAACCGCTGGGTCAGGTCGGCCCAGCGGATCAGGGTACGGGTGGAGAAGGTCACCTCTATGGAAGCGCCATGCGCCGTGCCCGATTCGCCCATGAACAGACGCCGGACCTCGTTGGCGTAATCGATCATGGTGCGCCGCAGGGGGGCAGGGAGTTGCGGTGCGATGCGTTCCAGCAACCGTTCTTCCGCTGCGGGTTCGGGGTAGCCCATCTCGCACAGCCAGAACCGGTCGAGAAAGGCGAGGTTCTGGCGCAGGGTGCCCTGGTAGAGACCCGTTTCGTCGGAACCGCCGTTGGTGTTGGCTGTGGTCGCGAACCGGAACATGGGGTGCGGCGTGACCAGTTCACCGCCGTTCTCCGGGATGCACAGGGGCTGGCCGTCGAGTATGCCGTTGAGCCCCGTGGCCGTGGCGGGTTCCAGCAGGTCCAGTTCGTTGAGCAGGAAGAGTCCGCCATGCTTCATGGCCAGCGCCAGCGGTCCGTACCGGAATTCCATGGAGCCCTGATGCACGGACAGGTGGCCCACCAGGTCGGGAAACTCCAGCCTGCCGTGCCCGGTGACCTCGAAGACCGGGTAGTTGAGCCGGGCGGCCAGTTGCCGGATGGCGCTGGACTTCCCGCTGCCGGTGGGACCGAACACGTAGAGCGGATCGGATGCGGTCATCAGC
>JALHHV010000486.1 GCA_022837365.1 Desulfovibrio sp.
CTGCTGGACCGCCTGAGCTTCGAGGTGGTGTCCGTGCCGCCCCTGCGCGAGCGCGGCGACGACGTGGTCCTGCTGGCCCGCCACTTCGCGGCCAGCATGACGGCGGAACTGGGCCTGCCGGATACGCCGGACCTGGCCCCCGCCGCCCTGGCCCAACTGTTGGCCCATCCCTGGCCGGGCAACGTGCGCGAGTTGCGCAACGCGGTGGAGCGCGCCGTGGCCCGGCTGGATGACGGCGCCGTGTGGCCGGACGATGGCCGGTCCACCGGCCGCGCCCCGCGCATCGAGCATTTCGACCTTGATCCTTTCGCGTCGCCGTGGCGGCAGGGACCGGCAGTCCCCCGTCCCGCCCCGGCCGCGCCGCCCCCACCCTCCACGGGGGCCATGGCGGACGGTGCCGGGCCAAGGCGCGGACCCGGCACCGTACCGCCCGATGACACGGACCACGACGTGGCGCCCGGCGTCCCCCTGCCCGAGGCCGTGCGCCGGCTGGAGCTTGCCGCCCTGCGCGCCGCCCTGGCCCGCGCCCGGCACAACCGCCGGGTGGCCGCGGAACTGCTGGGCATCTCGTACGACCAGTTGCGCGGGTTGTATCGCCGTCACCGGCAGGATATGGAATCGTGACCAGCCATCGCCCGCCGCATCGCGCGCACACCGTCAGCACCAAGAGGCACGCCATGTCCCATCCCGATACATCCGCCAGCGTCACCACCCGCAACATCTACCTCGAAACCCTGCCCATAGCCGAGGCCGTGGACCGCGCCCGCGCCGCGCTGGACCGCGCCGCCCTGGTCCACGCGGAAACCGTGGGCTCGCACGAGGCCGCCGGGCGGGTGCTGTCCGAGGCGGTGTACGCGCGCTATTCCTCGCCCACCATGCACAGCGCGGCCATGGACGGCATCGCCGTGCGCGCCGCCGACACCTTTGCCGCGCGCGAAGGGCACCCCGTGGCCCTGCGCCGGGGCGTGACCTATCATCCCGTCAACACCGGGCACCCCATGCCCGAAGGGTGAGCACGTGCGGCGCATCGGCGAGGACATCGTGGCCACCGAACTGCTGTTCCCGCGCAACCACCGGCTGGCCGCCTGCGACGTGGGCGCGCTGCTGTCCGGCGGCATCTGGGAGGTGAAGGTGTGGGAGCGGGTGCGCATGCGCATCATCCCCACCGGCGACGAAGTGCTGGACTTCACCACCCGGCCGGAACCGGGCGCGGGGCAGGTGGTGGAATCCAACTCGCAGGTGCTGGCGGCCATGGCCCGCGACATGGGCTGCGTGGTGGAGCGCATCCCCCCCGTGCCGGACAACCCCGACGCCCTGCGCGCGGCCCTGGCCCGCAGCCTTGACGACGGCATGCACGTCACCGTGCTGTGCGCGGGCTCGTCGGCGGGCAGCAAGGACTTCACCCGGCAGGTCATCGCGGCGGAGGGCCGGGTGCTGGTGCACGGCATCCAGGCCATGCCCGGCAAGCCCTCGCTGCTGGGGGAATGCCGCGGGCGGCTGGTGGTGGGCGCGCCCGGCTACCCGGTGAGCGCCGTGGTCTGCTTCGACGAACTGGTGGCCCCGCTGGTGGCGTGGATGGGCCGCACCGTGCCCGCCGACCGTCCGTCCGCCGAGGTGCACCTGACGCGCAAGGTGCCCTCCAAGCTGGGGGTGGAGGAATTCGTGCGCCTGGCCGTGGGCCGTGTGGGCGACCGGCTGGTGGGCACGCCGCTGGGGCGCGGCGCGGGCAACATCACCACCCTGTCGCGGGCGCAGGCCGTGGCCCGCGTGCCCGCCCTGTCCGAGGGCGCCACCGAGCATGATGTGCTGCGCGCCCGGCTGACCGTGCCCGAGGCGGTGCTGGACTCCATCCTGGTCTGCGTGGGCAGCCACGACAATACCCTGGACCTGCTGGCCGACGAACTGATGGGCGGCGAGCGGCCGTTCCGGCTCATCTCCACCCACGTGGGCAGCATGGGCGGCATCACCGCGCTGCGCGGCGGCTCGTGCCACTTCGCGGGGGCGCACCTGTTCGACCCGGAAACGGGCGACTTCAACTTTCCCTTTCTGGACAAGTACCTGCCCGACATGGAGACGCGGGTGGTGAACCTGGCCATCCGACATCAAGGGCTCATCGTGGCGGCGGGTAATCCGAAGAACATCCGGGGGGTGGAGGACCTTGCCCGCTCCGACGTGCGGTTCATCAACCGCCAGCGCGGCGCGGGCACGCGCATCCTGCTCGACTGGCACCTGGGACAGGCGGGCATCGGGCCTTCGCTGGTGCAGGGCTACGACAAGGAGGAATTCACCCACATGGCCGTGGCCGTGAACGTGCTGACCGGCGCGGCGGACTGCGGCCTTGGCATCCA
>JALHHV010000037.1 GCA_022837365.1 Desulfovibrio sp.
GTCGTCATCGCCGAGGTGGCCCAGGACCTGTCCGAAACCACCTACGCCATGGCGCGCATCTCGGACGACCTGCAGGACACCATCATGAAGGTGCGCATGGTGCCGGTGTCGTCGGTGTTCTCGCGCTTCCCGCGCCTGGTGCGCGACCTGTCGCGCAAGAGCGGCAAGGAAGTGGACCTGATCCTGGAAGGCGAGGAGACGGAACTGGACAAGAGCGTGGTGGAGGTCATCGGCGACCCGCTGGTGCACCTCATCCGCAACGCGGTGGACCACGGCGTGGAGTCCGAGGACGAGCGGGTGGCCAAGGGCAAGAAGGCCAAGGGCAAGGTGACCCTGCGCGCCTACCACAAGGGCAACTCCGTCGCCATCGAGATCGAGGACGACGGCAAGGGCATCGACCCGGAAAAGATGCGCGAAGTGGCCGTGCGCAAGGGCATCGTCTCGCCCGACGAAGCCAAGGCCATGGACGACCGCGAGGCCATGGAACTCATCTTCGCCCCCGGCTTCTCCTCGGCAGAGAAGATCACCGACATCTCCGGGCGCGGCGTGGGCATGGACGTGGTGCGCACCAACATCAAGAACCTGAAGGGCAGCGTCAGCATCCATTCCGAGATCGGCAAGGGCACCCGCTTCACCCTGTCCCTGCCGCTGACCCTCGCCATCATCGACGCGCTGATGGTCAACGTGGCGGGCGAGATGTACGCCATCCCGCTGGACGCCGTGTCGGAAACCACCAAGATCGAGGCGCGCCGCCTTACCGACGTCAAGGGCCGCAAGGCCGTGACCCTGCGCGGCGAAGTGCTGGGCATCGCCTCGCTGTCCGAACTGCTGGGCCTGCCCAAGGGCGACAAGCAGGACGTGCTGTCCGTGGTGGTCATCCACGACAACGACCGGCGCCTGGGCCTGGTGGTGGACCGGCTGCTGGAACGGCAGGAAATCGTCATCAAACCCCTGGGGGCCTACCTCGGCGACCTCAAGGGCATCTCGGGCGCGACCATCATGGGCGACGGCAGCGTCATCCTGATCCTGGACCCGCACGAGGTGTACATGATGGCCACCTCGAAAGCGATTTAAGGCTCCGCCAGCAGTTTCCCCAGAACAGAACGCCCCCGTCCGGCAGCACCGGGCGGGGGCGTTTTTCTTTGGGATCGGGCGGATGGGCCAGGGGCTGTTTCCAAATTAGGGTTTTCGTTCGTTGGCAAGGAAAACGAGCCTGCCATAAGGGAATATACTCTTTGGTATTTGACTGAAATGGCGGGCGAAGTTTGACCGCTCTGCGCTCGATGCCCGTATCGTTGCTGTCCCCATCCGTACGGCTCGTTGACTCGCCTACGGCTGGGGCAAAGCTCGCAAGCTCGCTTAACGGGCACGCTCCGCGCCCTTCGGGTCGGTCTGTCAACGGGCGAAAGGACAATTTAGAAACAGCCCCTACATGGGGGCGTGCAGCCGCACCACATAGGCCAGGGTGCTGGCCTCGCAGCCGCAGGCCACCATCAGCAGCACCAGCGCGCTCACGATGCCCACCTTGTGGCGCAGCGGCGTGGCGGAGCGGATCACCGTGCCCCACAGGCCGCAGGCGGCCAGCGGCAGCACCAGCGTCCCGGCCAGGGGCAGCAGCGGGGGCAGGGCGGTCAGGTCCGGGCTGGTCAGGGTGGCGGCGCGGTACAGCACGTACACGCCCACGGGCAGGGCGCACAGGGTGCCGCCCAGGGCCCAGCGGGCGCACACGCCAAGGGCGTAGTTGTAGTAGTCGCGGCCGAAGTCGTCCTTCGCGCGGCGGGTCAGCAGCCAGGCCAGGCACAGGGCTCCGGCGGCCCCGGCGGCCACGAAGACCGATTGCCCCAGCACCGGCCACAGCAGCGAATCCACCGGCGCGCTGATGAGGGCGCGCATGGTGTCCATGGCGGAGGCGCTGGAGGGCAGGGGATGGCCCGGCAGCAGCAGCGCGCGGGCCAGGGAGAAGCCGCTGGCCGTGGCCTCGATGCCGCCGATGCCTGCGGCGAGCCCCACGAAGCGGTGCATGGCCGATCCCTTGATGTGCTTCCAGCCCAGCAGGTACAAGGCGGCGCAGGCGCCGGAGCCCGCCAGCAGCGCGGGCACGGACAGCAGCGGCACGCGGAACGGCCCTTCCATCAGGTCGGGCTGCATCTGCACCATGCGGACCATGACCGCACCGCTCACGGCCACCAGCACGGCGGCGGTCAGGGCGGACAGCAGGGCGCCCTGGCGGGCCAGCTTGTCGGGAAACGAGGAGCGCTGGGTCACGGCCAGACGCTGGGCGGACAGGCACAGGAAGGGCAGGCCGGTGACGGCCAGCAGCAGGCAGGCCAGTATGCCGCCCGGCAGCGCCAGCGACCAGACGGCGGCATCGGGGAACAGGATCATTCGCGAAAGCTCCGTTGGGGTGATGCGGCGGCGTGAACGGCCTGCTGCAAGGAGGCCCACAGGCGTCCGGGGGCGTTGCCGCAGCGGCCCTTGTGCCCCAAAACCGCTTGGGGCGCAAGGGCGCGGGCCGTTGTCTCCACCGATGCCCCCGTGTGTGGGCGAAAGCGCGCGGGGGGCCGTCCGGTGCGCGGCGGCATGTGGATTTCCTTGAAAAAATGGCGGCCATCGCCTATGGAGGGTACAGTTCCGTCAACGTACTCGGCCTGTTCGGAGATTCCTCATGCAGCATCGGCGGCTTCGCGCATCGGCGGCATTGCTTGTACCGGCCCTTCTCCTGGCCACGGCCCTTTTCTCCGGCTGCGCCGGGCAGGGCGCGGCACAGGGCAGCACCGAATGGCGGCTGCGCATGCTGGAGGAAAAGTACCTTTCCTACGAAGAAGCCCGAAAGGCCCGCGACAGCTCGGTGGACGAACGGCTGCGCGCCCTGGAGGAAAAGCAGGCCGCGCTGTCCGCCCGCGTGGACGGCGACCGCGAATCCGACGGCCGCAGGCTGGACGCGCTGGAAGGCGCGCTGTCCGACGGCCGCAGGCTGGACGCGCTGGAAGGCGCGCTGGCGGGCAAGAAGGACGATACGGCCCAGCCTTCCGTCGCCCCGCCGCCTTCGGTGGACGCCGACGACCTGGGCAAGGGCGGCCGCCGGGTCCAGCCGGAGCCGGTCCAGCCGGAGCCGGTCCGGCCGGAACCCGCCAAGGCCACCCCGGCCGCCAAGGCCGCGCAAAAGCCGGAACCCAGGGCCGCCAAGCCCGTTTCGGACAAGGCCGCCTACGAGGCCGCCCTGAACCTGCTGCAACGCGGCAGGACCGACGAGGCCCGCGTGCGCTTCGACGGGTTCCTGGGCGACGGCGACTATCCCAACAGCGCCCTGGTGCCCAACGCCCTGTACTGGAAGGGCGAAGCCCTGTACGCCCAGCGCCGCTACGCCGACGCCATCGTGGCCTTCAAGGAGGTAACGGCGCGCTTTCCGAAGCACCACAAGGCTGCGGACTCGTTGCTCAAGACGGCGCTGGCCTACAAGCAGCTTGGCGACGACGAGAACGTGCGCTTCCACCTGAAGGCGCTGCGCGAAGACCATCCCGATTCCCCGGCCGCCAGGCTGGCCCGGCAGCGTTTCCCCAACGGATAGTCTGGTCCGCGCCGCAGCCATGGCCCCACCGCTTCCCGCCACCGCGAGCCCGGACGCCACGGGCTCCGGATCCGCAACGCCCGGCCCCGCCGCGCTGCCCGCCTTTGCCGACCTGGACGCGGCGGGCCGCGCCGAATTGTGGGCCGCCCTGGCCCTGCGCCACAGCCCCGGCATCGGGCCGCGCACGGTGCGCCGCCTGCTGGCGGGGCTGGGGTCCGCGCTGGCCGCCGTACAGGCCGCCGCGGGCGGCGGGCACGGCTGGTCGCGGGCGGGCGTGCGGCCGCACATGGCCGCCCCGGTGGCGAACGGCGCATGGCGCGAGTCCGCCCGGCAGGAATGGGACGCGGTGCGCGGCTGCCGCTGCGGTATCCTGCTGTGGACCGACCCGCGCTACCCCGCCCGGCTGCGCGAGATTTCCGATGCTCCCGCCGTGCTGTACTGCCGGGGCGACGCCTCTCTGCTGGCCAACCACGCCGTGGCGGTGGTGGGTTCGCGCCTGTGCTCGCGGGCCGGGCGCGGCGTGTCCGCCGACATCGCCTACAGCCTGTCCGCGGCGGGCGTCACCGTCGTCTCCGGCCTTGCGCGGGGCATCGACCGCGAGGCCCACGTGGCCGCGCTGGAAGGGGTAGGCTCCACCATCGGCGTGCTGGGCACGGGCATCGACGTGGTCTACCCGCCGGAACACGCGGACGTGTTCGAACGCATGGAATCCACGGGGCTGCTGGTGTCGGAATACGCCCCCGGCACGCTGCCCCTGCCCGCGCATTTTCCCGTGCGCAACCGCATCATCAGCGGGCTTTCCGTGGGGGTGCTGGTGGTGGAAGCGGCGGCCCGCAGCGGCAGCCTGATCACCGCGCGCCTGGCCCTGGAGCAGGGGCGCGAGGTGTACACCGTGCCCGGCCCGGCCACGGCCCAGTACACCTGCGGCTGCCGGGGGCTCATCGAGCAGGGGGCGCGGCCCGTGACCACGGCGGAGGACATGCTGGCGGACCTGGCTCCGGTGCTGGGCATGGAACTGGCCGCGCTGGCCGCGCCGTGCCCGTCCCCCAGCGGGGACGCGGCGGCCCGCCCGGCGGCCCGCCCGGCAGCGCGCCCCGTGCGCACCCCTAAGGCAGCGCAGCCCGCTCCATGCCCGTCCGGCACCGGCGGCAGCCCCGATGAGGCCATCCTGGCCTTGCTGCGCGACCGGCCCGGCGTTCATGTGGACGACATCTGCCGCACGCTGGGCATGGGCGCGGCGGACGTCAGCGCCCGCCTGGTGTTGCTGGAGGTAAAGGGCGGGGTGCGCCGGTTGCCCGGCATGCGCTACGAGCGTATGTAGGGGAACGCGCCAACACGGACAGCAACGGCGGCGCGCACGCACCGCCGGAGAAGGATATGCAGAAGATACCGCTCGACCTTGCCGCGCCCGGCATGAAACTGGCCAAACCCGTCACCAAGTCCGACGGGCTGGTGCTGGTGGGCGCAGGCGTTGAACTGACCACCACCATCATCTCGCGTTTTCGCGTCAGCGGGGTGCAGTCCCTCACAGTGCAGGGACGCCCCGTGGACCTCGGCGACGACGGCGGCAACGACCTGGAACGCATCGCCGGGCGGCTGGACCACCTGTTCCGCAAGCACGGGCAGGACCGGTTCATGGCCACCCTGCGCAACATGCTGCGCCGCTTCTTCGCCGAGCGCATCGCCGCCGCCAGGGCAGCGGAGGAGGCCGAGGCCGCCGCCATCGCAGCCGCCGCCGAGGCCGCGCGCGAAGAGGCGGAAGCCCTTGCCGCGCAAAACCGTATTTCGCTGGTGCCGCTGGTGGATGACGGACCGGAGGGCGGGCCCGGCCGGTCCGAAATCGCGGGTGGCAACGGCGCGCCACGGGAGAACGGGCGATGAGCGAAGATCTGCGCACCACCTACAAGGGGCGGCTGCTGGCGGTGAAGGACCTGCCCACGCTCCCCACCGCCCTGCAGGAAGTCTCGCGCCTGCTGGAACTGCCCAACACCACCACCGACCAGGTGGCCAAGGTCATCTCCTTCGACCAGGTGCTGGCGGCCAAGGTGCTGAAGATGGTCAACTCGCCCATCTACGGCTTTCCGGGGCGCATCGGCACGGTGAAGCACGCCCTGGTGCTGCTGGGGTTCAACGTCATCCGGGGGCTGATCATCTCCACCTCTGTCTACGACGACATGAACCGCGCCATGCGCGGCCTGTGGGACCACAGCGTGGGCTGCTCGCTGGCCTGCGGCGAACTGGCCCGCGCGCTGGGCATGAAGGACCCCGAGGAATACGCCGTGGCCGGGCTGTTGCACGACCTCGGCAAGGTGGTGTCGGCCCTGCAACTGCCCGAGGCCAAGGCCCGGGTGGACGCCGTGGTCAAGGAACAGGACCTTCTGTACATCGACGCGGAAACGCAGGTGCTTGGTTTCGGGCACGACCGCATCAATGCATGGCTGGCCGAGCACTGGAACCTGCCCCCGGCCATCCGCGAGGGCATGGCCTTCCACCACAAGCCCATGAGCGCGCGCATCTACCCGCAGATGGCCTGCGTGGTGCACGTGGGCAACTTCATGGCCCGGCTGTTCGAGTACGGTTCCGGCGGCGACGACAACGTGCCGCCGCTGTCGCCCCACGCGCTGAAGCTGCTGGGCATGAACCAGCGCTCGCTGGAGGCGTTGCTGGACACCCTGTGCGAGAAATTCGCCGACGCCGGGGAACTGGGCTTCGCATGACCCGTGACGCCGCCGTATTGTCGTCCGGATCGCCCTATCTCCCGGCATTCGCTTTGCCGCATGCGGTCCGCGTGGCGGGGAGGCTGTCGTGAGCACGCGCCCCCTGGGTTTCGGCGAGGCGGCAGCGGCGGACGTGCCGCGCTGCTGGCTGGTCACGGCCGACGGCTGCCTGGCCGCCACGGTGCGCGCCCTGTGGGCCGCCGACGGCGGACCGTCAGCCATGCCCGGCATCACGCCGCGTCCCATGGACTGGCGGGTGTTCGACAACGGGCGGGCCGTGCTGGAACAGTTCTTCCTCGACCCGCCGGACCTGCTGCTGGTTTCCGCCGCGCTGCCGGACATGTCGGGCGTGTCGCTGATCCAGTTGGTGAAGGGCGAGAACGTCTACCGCCAGGTGGCCACGCTGCTGGCCCTGAACGTGGCGGACGCGCCGGGCGTGGCCGGGGTGGACTGGCAGGGCGTGGAGGCCGACGACTTCATGGTGCTGCCCGCCGTGCCGGACGCCGGGCACGCGCCCCTGCCGCTCCCGCTGGCCACGGAATTGCGGGCGCGCGTCGAACTGGCCCTGGCCCGCGCGGGCCGCGCCCTGGACGCCAGCCCGCTGACCAAGCTGCCGGGCAACACCTCGATCATCAAGTACATCCAGGGGCTCATCGACCGGCGCATGGATTTCGCGCTGGCCTACGCGGACCTCGACAACTTCAAGGCGTTCAACGACAAGTACGGCTTCTCGCGCGGCGACGAGGTGCTCATGCTCACCGCGCGGCTGCTGGCCACCACGGTGCGCGAGGTGCGCGGCCAGCCCGCCTTCGTGGGGCACGTGGGCGGCGACGATTACGTGTTCGTGACGCCCGTGGACCAGGCGGAAGACGCCTGCCGCCGGGTGGTGGGGGCCTTTGACGCCATCGTGCCCGGCTTCTACGACGCGGACGACCGCGAGCGCGGGGCCATCGTGGCCCACGACCGGCAGGGACAGGTGCGCACGTTCCCGCTGATGGCCGTGTCCATCGCCGTGGTCTGCAACCGGCCCGCCGCCGGGTTCGCGTTGGCCCACTACGGCGAGGCGTCGTACCGGGCCAGCCAGGTCAAGAAGCTGGCCAAGGACAGGACGGGCAGCTGCTATGTCTTCGACCGGCGACAGTCGTGAAAAAGGCGGGGCCGACCGGCCCCGGCACGCGCCCCTCGCCCCCGCCCGCGTCCAACTGCTGGACATGTTCCTGGCCCACCTGGGTATGGAAAAGGGCTACGCCGACGCCACCGTGGCCGCCTACGGCACGGACATGGACCAGTTCGCGGCGTTCCTGGAAGATGCCGCAACTCCCCCGGCCATTTCCGGCCGGCCCTCCCCGCCCCTTTCGCTGGACACACCGGAACACATCACCAAGCGCCACGTGCAGCGGTTTCTGGCCGAATTGCACCGCCAGCGCATCGCCAAGTCCAGCGTGGCCCGCAAGCTGTCGGCATTGCGGGCGTTCTTCCGCTTCCTGCTGCGGCTGCGGCGGGTCACGGCGGACCCCACGGCGGGCGTGCACAACCCCAAGCAGGACCAGCGCCATCCCCACGCCCTGAACGTGGACCAGGCCTTCGCCCTGCTGGACGAGCGGCGGCAACGCAAGGCCCTTGCCACGGCCCACGCCGGGCGTGACGCGGATTCCGGCCCCGGCGACGCCGTGCTGCTGGCGCGCGACCTGGCCCTGGCCGAACTGCTGTACGGCTCGGGCCTGCGCGTGTCCGAGGCGTTGGGACTGGACGTGCTGGACGCGGACCCGGCCTCGGGCGTGGTGCGGGTGATGGGCAAGGGCGGGCGCGAGCGCATGAGCCCGCTCAGCGACACGGCCCGCGACGCGCTGGTCGCCTGGCTGGCCGTGCGCCACGAGGTGGACGGGGACCGGGGCGAACCCGCCCTGTTCCTGGGGGCGCGGGGCGGCCGCCTGAACCGGCGGCAGGCCGCGCGGATCATCGAGGCGCTGTGCCTGCGGGCCGGGCTGCCGCAGGCCATATCCCCGCACGGACTGCGCCACTCCTTCGCCACCCACCTGCTGGAGGCCGGGGCCGACCTGCGCAGCGTGCAGGAACTGCTGGGCCACGCCCGGCTTTCCACCACCCAGCGCTACACGCACCTGACCCTTTCGCGCCTGGTGGACGTGTACGACCGGGCGCACCCCCGCTCGGATATGGCGGAAAAGGCGGCCAGGCCCAAGCCCGCCGCAACGCCGGAAAAACCGTCCCGTGCCGCCAAGCCCCGCAAGGGCGGAAAGGGCACGCCGAAGCGGTAACGCTTTCCGTTTCTTTTCCCGTTCGCAAAAGAAAACGGGCCGGAACCTCGTGGGGTTCCGGCCCGTTGCATGTCGGTGAGTTGTTGGAAGCCCTTCGATTGAACGAGGGTTTCTTCCTTATATCCCGCGACGGTCTTCCGTCGCGGGGGGCTGTGCGGAGAGGATGCGAGGAATTACGAGTTTTGCCCGCCGGGCAAGGCGGCTTGGCGTTTTTGAGCGGAGCGTACTTTCGTACGTGAGCATCAAAAACGACAAGCCAACGCAGCCCGGCGGCAAAAGACGGGTTCCGTCCGCAGCGTGTCCGCGCCGGAAAGGACGCAACGCCCCTACGCGCGCAGCATGCCGAAGCGCTTCGCGATAGCCTCCTCGAACTCCTGCTGGAGCGAGGAAACCAGTTCGTGCACCGACTGGATGCGGTCCACCCGGAACACGTTGGCGCCGGAGAAGGCAAACCCCTTCTCCAGGTTGCCCTTCATGGCGTTGATCAGCGCGGCGGCGATGCAGTAGGGGGTCTTCTCCTGCTCGCAGGTGCTGATGCACTTGAACACGCACTTGAAGGGCTTTCTGGCGCCCTCGCGCATGGCATCGATGAACGAGTTGCCGATGGCGCGTCCGGGCATGCCCACGGGGCTTTTGATGATGGTCACGTCCTGTTCGGTGGCGTCCACGTAAGCCTGCTTGAAGCGGTCGTCGGCGTCGCATTCGTGGGTGGCCACGAAGCGGGTGCCCATCTGCACGCCCGCCGCGCCCAGTTCCAGGAACCGGGTGATGTCCTCGCCGGTGTACACGCCGCCGGCGGCGATGACCGGGATGCGGCGGCCCTTTTCGTCCTCGAAGGGCTTCACCGCTTCCACCACCTGCGGAATGACGGCTTCCAGCGAATGGCTGGGGTCGTCGATCTCCTCGGCCTTGAAGCCCAGGTGGCCGCCCGCCTTGGGGCCTTCCACCACGAAGGCGTCGGGCACGTAGTCGAAGCGGGATATCCACTTCCTGGCGATGACAGAGGCCGCGCGGGCGGACGACACGATGGGCACGAGCTTGGTGCGGAATTCTTCCTTCTTCTGGTCGCAGGCGTCGCGCAGGTGCCTGGGCAGGTCCAGCGGCAGGCCCGCGCCCGAGAAGATGATGTCCGCCCGCTCCTCGATGGAGGTGCGGACCATTTCGCCGAAGGTGGTCAGGGCCACCATGATGTTCACGCCCACGATGCCCTGGGTCAGCTCGCGGGCCTTCTGCAGCTCGCGGCGCAGGGCGCGGACGTTGGCTTCGATGGGGTTCTTGGCAACGTCGGGTTCCTTCATCCCGATCATGGCGGCGGCGATGACGCCGATGCCGCCTTCGTTGGCCACGGCGGACGCCAGGCGCGACAGCGAGATGCCGACGCCCATGCCGCCTTGCACGATGGGTATGCGGGCGACCAGGTCGCCGATGTTCAGGGTCGGAAAAGGCATGATTCAGTCCTCCGGTGCGGTGCGTGCGTGCCGGTGAAGGCACGCGGAATGAACCGGGCCCGCGCGCATGCCTGGCATGGCCGTGGGCGCTCCGGTGTGCCGCCATGCGCGGGCGGCGCGCGGAAGACGCGCAATGCGGCATGATGCCGGAATCGCACCGTCTCCGGGGCTGCATCGGAATCTTTCGGGCAGCGAACGCTGGGTGGCGTCGTGCGGTACGGTGGCGGCGGTGCGGTTTCTCCCGCGCAGTCCCCACTGCGCGGGCGCATGCGCCGCCGGGCCGTGGCCGGGCGGACGCCGCGCTTGGCGGCACGGAAGGGCCGATGCGGCCCGTTCCCTCAGCCACGCATTTTACACAGTTTCGTGCAAGAGCACCAGTCGCAATGTTTGCCGTCGCGCGGCAGCAGCAACGGCGCTTCGGCCATGTGCCGCAGCAGGAAGGCGAGCAGGGCGGGGATGCGGGCGGTGATGGCCGTATCGCGGGTTTCGTCGTCCGTGCCCTCGCCGAACAGGGGCAGCTCCTGCCCGGCGTCGCGCAGGATGACCCAGGCGGCGTCATGCACGTCGCGCCCGGATTGCTGCCCGTACATGTGCATGTAGGCGGGCAACTGCACGCCGTGCAGGGCGGCGGCCACGTCGGCCAGCAGATCGGGGTCGCGGTCGGGGGTCCACACCTCGATGCGCTCCCACAGCGCGTCGTCGGACCACGCGGACGGCTTCCATTCCACCTTGCCGGTCTTGTAGTCCAGGATCACCGCGCTTTCGCCGTCCTCGAACCCGCGCAAGTCCACCCGGTCCACCCGGCCGTGCAGGCGGCGCACGCGGCGGCCCGCGCTGCCCGGCACCTCTATGGCGGCTTCCACCGGCTCTTCCAGTTCCAGCACGGTGAACCGCTCCGGCTGGCGGGACAGGTAGCGGGCAAGGCGTTCCGGCCCGGCCACCTCCAGCATCAGCAGGGCGTCGGGCGGCAGGCGGCCCGACTGGCCGGACAGGTCGGAGGCGGCCAGCCGTTGCAGGAACAGGCGGGCCAGGTGATCGGCGGAAAGCTCGGCGCGGCGCACCTCGCGCCCCTTGTGGGGCAGGTGGAAGTCCAGCAGCACCTTGTGCAGCAGGTCGCCTACGGCCAGCGGGTCGTCGCCCTCGTTGACCTCGTCCGGCGGGGCCAGCCCGGCCAGCCGTTCGTGAAAGAAGCGCACCGGGCAGGTCAGCCAGGCGTCGAGGGTGGAGGGGGACACGGGCGCGTCCAGCAGCCGTCCCAACGCGGCGTCGATGGCCGGGGTGCGTTCGATGGTGCGCGGCGCGGAACGGAAGGGGCGCACCGTGCACGCGGCGGCATGCAGCGGCGGCTGGCCGGGGGAGAGCAGTCCGCCGCGGGCGCGTTCCTCGCGCCACAGCAGTTCTTCCACGAAGCGGCTGCGGATCTTCTTTTCGTCCAGCAGGCCGCTGCGGTCCACGCCGGTCTGGTAGCACAGCACGGCCTCTTCCGCCCCGGCCAGCAGACGGTGGAAGTTGTGCGCGGCCACCCGTTCGCGGCGGCGGGAATCGGGCAGCCCGGCCATGGCGCGCAGGCTGTCGGGCAGCAGCGGGTCGTGCCCCGGCGCGCCGGGCAGGCGGTCTTCCGTGGCGTCCAGCACGATGACCCGGCGGAAGCGCAGCAGGCGCGTTTCCAGCATGCCCAGCACCTGCAACCCGGCCAGGGGCGTGGCCTCGAAGGGCACGCGCTCCTCGCGCAGGGTTTCCCGCAGGATGGTGTGCAACACCTCGCGCGGGAAGGGCGTGTCCGCCAGTTCGCAGTCGCGCAGGGCGGGGATGACCCGCTGCATGAGCCGGAACAGGCATTCCGCGTCGATGGGAAAGCGAGCACGCCCACGGCATCGGCCACGCGGGCCGGGGTGTCCGCCGTTTCCCAGCGGGTCAGGCACAGGTCCAGCACGCGGTACAGCAGGGCGGCCGCCGGGCCGTGTTCGCCGCCGGGCGCGGCCTGGGCCACCTGGCGGGCCAGCGTGCGCGGGGCCACGAAGCTGGCCCCGCCGCGCACCGCGTTTTCCATGAGGTGGAACAGGTCGCGCAGGGGACGTTCGCCATCCAGTTCCAGCATCTTCAGGTACGGGTGGCGGATGCACTCGATGACCGTGCGCCAGTGGTAGCGCAGGCCGCCCATGCCCTCGTCCGGCTCGTCCTGCTGCCCGTCCTGCTGCCCGGACAGCGAGGTGGCGGGCCGGGCGGTTTCCTGGAGGCGCATCAGGGTTTCCACCAGCCGCACCAGAGTGGAGCGCGCCAGCGGATAGCCCATGGAAATGTTCACGTCCTTGTCCGGCAGATGGTGCAGCACGGGCATGAGCAGGCCGGTGTCCGGCAGCACCACGGCCGTGCCCGCCAGTTCGTCGACTTCCGGCGAGGGTGTGTCGTTGCTTTCGGTACTTCCGATTGCTGGCGTTAGATTCGATTTTTTTAAATTGTCGGATGGGGCGGCAGTGGCGCGGAGCGCATCTTCCATGACCAGCAATTGCGAATGCAGGTCATAACCTTCATGAAAAACGATTGATGGAGCGTGCCCGGAAGGCGGGCAGGCCAGCGCGGCCCCGGCCCGCCACGAGGTCAGCCAGCGCACGTGGTCTTCGCAGGTCCAGTGCACCGGGCGCGCGCCCAGTTCCGCCACGGCGGCGTCGGTATGCAGGCACACCGTGGCCCCTTCGTGCCGCCACAGGTGCAGGAACAGCGCTTCTTCCGTGCCGGTGAGGGTGGAGAACCCGGCCACGAACAGCCGCTTGCCCGCCAGCAGCGGGGGCAGGGTGAAGCCGTCGGGGCGTTCGGCGGCGCGGCCGGTTTCACCGGGTCCCGGCAGCAGCCGCACGGAGCGGAAGGCGTCGAAGCCGGGCGTGGTCCAGCCGCGTTGCGTCAACGCTGTCGCGTACGCCTCGTGGATGCGGCCCAGCGCTCCCAGCAGGGCGGCGGCAAAGGGGGCCACCTGCCCTTCCATGTACTGGTAGTCTTCCGGCACGCGGTTCTGGACGAAGAATTCCTCCATCAGCGAGGCAAGGCGCACGCCCCACGGAAAGAACCTGCGCTGGTCCGTGGCGGCGAGGTGTTCGTACAGTTCGTCGCCGGGGCGGGCCAGACCGCGCACGCAGTCCATGAGCAGGCCCACCCGGTCCAGCAGGGGGACGGGCCGGGCCGGGCGCGCGGCCGGGTCTTCCGCATGGGCGCGCAGCAGGGCGAACATCTGGCGCACCGTGAACACGCGGGGCAGCAGGCAGGGCCGGGCGATGTCCGGGGCGCGGCGGATGCGGTCCACCAGATAGCGGCCGGGCCGCCCGTGCGGAAAGACGAACACGGCGTCGCCGGGGCGGACGCCGGTGGCCTCGACGAGCGTGGCGGTGAGCCCGGCCAGGAAGTCCGTGTCCCACGGAAAGATCAGGAACGGGCGCGGCCCGGAGATGCCGTGCGGGGCGCGGGACGCGGCGCGCGCGGCAACGCGGCGGGTGGCCCCGCGTCTGGACCGGGCGGCGGACGGCGCGCCGGGCATGAGGATGTCGTCTGGACCGGTCACGGGCGATGTCCTTCAGGTGTCGTCCCGGCGGGTGTCGTTCCGGCGGATGTCGTTCCGGGCAGCGGGGCGGCGGGCAGTTCCACGGGCCGGACCACCCGTCCGTCAAGGTACACCAGCACGCCGCGCACCCCGCCGGGGCCGCGCCCGGCGGCCTCGGCCAGCAGGCCCAGGTAGCGCCGCACCTGGGCCACGTGGTCGTCCGAGGGGCGGCCGGTCTTCCATTCCACCACGGTGCAGGTCTGGCCGTCGTCCACCATGAGGTCGGTGCGGTGGATGCTGCCCTGCGCGTCCATGATGGACTGTTCCGGCACGCCGTGGGTGAACCAGTGCGCGGCCTGGGGCAGCGCCGCCAGCCATGCCAGCATGGCGGTGAGTTCGCGGGCCGTGGCCTCCGGTTCCGGCACCGGCAGGGGGAAGGCGCGCATGCCGTGGGCCACGGCGCGTGCGGCGTCCTGGTCCGGGCTGCCGGTAAGGCGCAGCTGTTCCAGGCAGGCGTGCACCAGCATGCCGCGCCG
>JALHHV010000038.1 GCA_022837365.1 Desulfovibrio sp.
AGGATGGCGTAGCCGTAGGACTCGCCCTCGGCGAGGATGCCGAGCACGATCGGGGTGGCCGACGCCGCGACCAGGTCCTTGCCGATGAACATCGGAACCTCCGTCCGGCTGCACGCTCCTGTATACCTAGCGCCACAAGGTATCATACCTAGCGCTGCTAGGGGTGACGGACAGTGGCGCCGAGCACGCCGGACATCCGCGCCGTCCGGCGGAATCCCACGTCTCAGACCGCGGCGCCGAGCACGCCGGACAGGGAGCGCGCCGCCCGGCGTGGGCGGGCGAGGACGGGCGCGGCGCCGTCGTCGGCGGGTGGGACGAGCCAGGGGTACGCGTCACACTGGGCCACCACGGACTCCCACGGCACCCGCCCACCGCTCCGGCGGAGGTAGAACGCGAGCAACTCCGCCGTTGCCCGGGCATCGCCGAGCGCGCTGTGGGCGTCCACGATCTCGATCCCCGCGGCCTCGCAACAGTGCACGAGCTTACGGGAGGCGCCGCGCACGAACGCGTCCGACCAACGCATCGTGCAGACGCGGGGAAGGTCGGCACGGACCGGCACGTGCGCCCGGCCCAGCTCCGCGGTGAGGAAGCCGAAGTCGAAACCCACGTTGTGCGCCACGAGCACGCGCCCGGACAGTGCCGCCATCACGTCCCCGGCGATCTCCGCGAAGGTCGGTGCGGCGGCCACGTCCCGCGCCCGGATGCCGTGCACCCACGTGGGCCCGACGTCCCGCAGCGGGTTCACCAGCGTGCTCCACTCGTGCTGCACGCGGCCGTCCGGGTCCGTCAGCACCACCGCGATCTCGACCACGCGGTCCCGGGTCCGTGCCGCGAAGCCCGTGGTCTCGACGTCGACCACCGCGTATCCCAGCACGTCACCACCGTATCGGCGGGCCCTGTCAGGGCTGGTGAGGCGCGCGGGCCACCGGTCCGCGAACCGCTACGCCGCCAGCCAGGCCTCCGTGACCTCGATGACCCCACCCGGCGTGCGGCGCCGCCGCCCCGGCCGCACGTGGAACCCCGCCGCGATGAGGATGGCGGGGATCCGGCCGGCGTAGGGATCGCGCATGCCGTCGTAGTCGTCGAGGCGGCGGGCGAAGGCGCTCGCGGCGCGCATGAAGGGGTCGCTCGGCTTGCCGAACTCCACCACGTGCAGCCGGCCGTCCGGCTTCAGCACCCGCCGGAACTCGGCCAGCGCCTCCCGCCGCACCGGCGCGGACATGTGGTGCAGTGCCAGCGAGATCACGATGCGGTCCACGGAGCCGGCGGCGAGCGGCAGGGCCTGCGCCTCGCCCTGGAGGAACTCCACCTGGTGCGGGTTCGGCTTCTGCCGTGCCGCGTGGACGTTGCTGCCCGGCTCCACCGCGATGACCCGCGCGTGGGGGGCGGCGTCGGCGATGGCGAGGGCCTGCGTCCCCGTCCCCGCACCCACGTCCAGGATGACGGGCCCCGACGACGCCGCCTCGCCGGGCGGCGTCGTCGTCACCGGGAGCCCGGCGACGAGTTGGGAGATGAGGCGCGGCCGCCACGCGGACTCGCGTGTGACCACGGGGAAGAGGAGGTCGTAGAGCTGGGCGCCGTTCATCGTGCCTCCGGGGTGGGCTTGGCCATCGCCGGGTGGGAGAAGGCCCAGCGGACGAGGCGGGTGGAGACGTCCCCGGCGGGGCGGGCGATGAAGGCGTCGGTGAGGCGCCAGTCGCCGAGGTCGAGCATGCGGCGGGCGGAGGACGGGAGGATCGAGATCGCGGCGGCGGCGAGCAGCCAGTAGCCGGCGCGGGCGGAGGGTGGGAGCGGCGGGTCGAAGATGAGGAAGTCCACCGTCTCCCTGGCCGCGGGCGTGGCCTCGAGCTCGGGCCCGTAGGTCCAGAGCTGGTCGTAGAGCTGGCCGACCGTCTGCGGCGGGTCGACGACGCCGAGTCGCGTGGCGATCTCGGAGGTCTGGGAGACGTAGCGGTCGGCGTCCTCCGGGGAGAGCGGGTGCGGGTTGAACACCTGGTAGGCGGTGAGGAAGGACTCGATCTCCGCGATGTGCACCCACTTCAGGAGGTGGGGATCGGAGGCGGCGTAGGGGCGGCCGTCCGGGGCGGTCCCCTTGACGCGTCGGTGGATGCCGCGGATGCGGGCAATGGTGCGCTCGGCGTCCTGCACGCGGCCGAAGGTGGTGACCGCGATGTACTCGCTGGTGCGCTGGAGGCGGCCCCACGGGTCGCCCTTGTAACCGGAGTGGCCCGCGACGCCGGCCATGGCGAGCGGGTGCAGGGACTGGAGCAGCAGGGCGCGGATGCCGCCGACGTACATGGAGGCGTCGGCGTGCACGATGGAGATGGGGTCCGTGGGGGCGAACCAGCGCTCGCCCGGCTCGCCCCAGATCCGCTGCTCGCGCTCGGGGGCGTCCTCGCCCGCCACCTTGGCCCGGATAGCGTGCGCGATCGCGAGTTGCACGGCAGGGAGAGGGCTGGCGGGTGGCATGGTTCGATTGTGCGTCGCGCGGCGGCGCGCTGCCATTCATTCCGCCGTGGGCGAGCAGGCAATCCCGAGGGGCTGGCGGCCACGGGAATCGTACTCCACGCCGCTTCCAGATGACTTCGACCACGACGTCGGCAGCGTTGATTCAGCATCATGCAACACTCCAGTTCAGCGGACTGCAATGAGCGCAGCATCGACCGCCGGAGCGCCCGCGCATCAGCCCCGCCTGTTCGGCGCCGTCGCCCGCGGTCAGGCGGCGGTGTGGAAGAGGGCGGTGACGCAGGCGTCGAGGGTGAATCCCTCCCCGCCGTGGGGTGGGAAGATCCGGGAGTCGGTGATGAGTTTCCTGGCGAGGTCGCCCGGGGTGGGCGGGTCCAGCTCACGCACCACTGTCCCGTCCCGGTGGGGGAAGACCCACCTGCCCGCCTGGCGGGTGATGCTCATGCCACCCTCGTGGACGGCGGTGTGGTGGCGGCGGCACAGGTTGAGCAGGTTATCCACGTCGGTGGCGCCCCGGCCCACCACGGCACCGCGTGGTGGGCGTCCAGGTGGCAGGAGAGCTCACACCCGGGGAACTGGCAGGTCACCCCGTCCCGGATCCGCACCGCCGGCTCGATCGGACCCAGTCCTTCGATGTGGCACGTTCCCGCGGGAACGCCCCCACGCCCGCTCAACGTTCCCGCGGGAACGTCCCCACCCGTTCCCGCGGGAACGCCGCCCGCGGCGAGTCCCGCCAGGACCTCCGCGCTGACGTGCACCACCACCAGGTGGTGGTCATCCTCAGCCGCCGGAGCCGGCGTGACGTCCAGGTAGTGCCGGGCCACCGCCGCCACCACCAGGGCGGCCTCCTCGGTCGGCAGGGTCACCGAGACCCGGGTCATCCCCTCCCCCACCTCCCTCACCGTGAAGGCCCGGGACAGTTCGGCCTCCACCCGGGTGCCGTCCACGCCCCGGAACGCCCGCACCGTGCGCGCCAACTGCGACGCCGTCATCTCCAAAGCCAGCTCGCACAACTCGTCCTCGTCCGCCACCCGCACATGCTCCCGGGCCGTCCCCGGCGCCATCGAACGGTAGTACGACACCCAGTGCGCCACCGACCCGAAGTCCGGGTACCACCCCAGACCACCCCCTGCGTCGAACTCCCCCACCAGGGTGAGGAACTCACAGTCCACCTGCGCCACCGTCGCCGTCGCCGGCCGACCCCTGACACCAACCCCGCCGGACACCAGCCTCCACAAGGCGCCGCGGACGCGCCAGGCCGAGCGCTGCAACGACGGGCGGCAGCGGCGTCTCGCCTCCTGCCAGATCTGGCAGTGCTCTGAACAGCGGATATGCCCCTGCGTGCGTGAGGGGCGTGTCGTGACGGCAGGGTGACAGTAGGTTCGAACCATGTCCCACACCTGCCGCTTCGCCGCCGTCGTCTTCGACATGGACGGGATCCTCATCGACTCCGAGGGCATCTGGGACGAGGTGCGCCGCGGCCTTGCCGCCGCCGAGGGCCTGCCCTGGCCGGACGAGGCCACCCCCGCGATGATGGGGATGTCCACCCCCGAATGGGCGGCGTACCTGTCCGAGACGGTGGGCCTCCCCGGTACCGCCGAGGAGATCGCCGAGCGCGTCATCGACGGCGTGGCCGCCCGGTACGCCGAGCACCTCCCCGCCATCGCGGGCGGCGCCGAGGCCGTGCGCAGGATGACTGAGGACCACGTGGTGGGGGTGGCGTCGTCGTCGCCACGGCGGTTGATCGACCTCGTGATCGATGAGCTCGGGCTCGACGGCGTCTTCGCCGCCACGGTCTCCACCGAGGAGGTCGCGGCCGGCAAGCCCGCCCCGGACGGCTACCTCCGCGCGTGCGAACTGCTCGGCGTGGACCCGGGCGACGCCGTCGGGATCGAGGACTCCACCAACGGCCTGAAGTCCCTCCACAACGCGGGCATGGCCGTCATCCACGTACCGCCGTCGTTCCACGCGCCGACCGAGGAGGTCCGTGCGCTCGCGGACGCGATCGTCCCCAGCCTGCACGAGCTCACGGAGGACCTGCTCAGCACCCTCTGACGCCCGCAGCTGAGGCCCCGGCGGATCGTCTTCCGCGGCAACGCATCGCCTGCCGAGAGTGCCGAACCGATCCGCGAGACGCTGCGAGATCGGCGTGGCAGAGTGTAACCCACTTCACCGCGTGAGTCTTGACACGTGTGGGTTTTGCCCCCAGAATGAGGCGAACCGCAGCAATACCCACGCAAGCAAACTGAAAACCACAGTCGACTCAGTGGGATCCATGACAGAGACGTCAGAGGAGAGCAGGTGACATGAGTATTCCGACAACAGCGCTACCAGACGCCAAGGCGAACAAGAACCTGGAAGGACCCGGGATCCGTGCCCGAGTCCAGAAGTTCGGCGGGTACCTCGCCGGGATGATCATGCCCAACATCGGGGCCTTCATCGCATGGGGCCTGATCACGGCCCTGTTCATCCCGACAGGCTGGACACCCAATGAGGGACTGGCGAGCCTCGTCGGTCCGATGATCATCTACCTGCTGCCGCTCCTCATCGGCTACACGGGTGGCCGGATGGTGCACGGGCAGCGCGGCGCCGTCATCGGCGCGATCGCCACGATGGGCGTGATCGTCGGCGTGGACATCCCGATGTTCCTCGGCGCGATGATCATGGGCCCGCTCGCGGCCTACATCCTGAAGCTCGCGGACAGTGCCATCGAGGGCAAGGTGCCCGCCGGCTTCGAGATGCTGATCGACAACTTCTCGCTCGGCATCCTCGGTATGGGCATGGCCATCCTGGGCAAGCTCGCGATCGGCCCCGTGGTCACCACGCTGGTGAACTGGCTGGGCGACGGCGTGGACACCCTCGTCAACGCCGGACTCCTCCCCTTGGCCTCCATCTTCGTGGAACCCGCGAAGGTGTTGTTCCTGAACAACGCGATCAACCACGGCGTGCTCTCGCCGCTCGGTATTGCCGAGTCCGCTGACACGGGCAGGTCCATCCTGTTCATGGTGGAGTCCAACCCCGGCCCGGGCCTCGGCATCCTGCTGGCCTACGCACTGTTCGGACCCCGCATGCTGCGGGCCTCCACCCCCGGCGCGATCATCATCCACTTCCTCGGCGGCATCCACGAGATCTACTTCCCGTACGTCCTCATGAAGCCGAAGATGATCCTCGCGGCCATCGCCGGCGGCATGTCCGCCCTCTTCATCGGCACCGCCCTCAACGCGGGCCTCGTGGCCCCCGCCTCCCCCGGCTCGATCTTCGCCTACCTCGCCGTCACCCCGCGCGGTGGGTACCTCGCCATGTTCGCGACCGTCGCCACCGGCGCCGTGGTCTCCTTCGTGGTGGGCTCGTTCCTGCTGGGCTTCGGCCGTGGCGAGAAGAAGCTGCTCGCCGAGGAGGAGCCGGCGGAACTCCCCTCCGACGTCAACGTCCACGCCGGCGCAGGTCCGGTCGTCTCCGGTTCCGATGTCACCGAGCTGATCATCGCCTGCGACGCCGGCATGGGCTCCTCGGTCATGGTCGCCTCCACGATGCGGAAGAGGCTCGCGCCCTACGGCGTCGAGGTACGCCACACCCCGGTCGCCGGGATCCCCGACTCCGCCCAGATCGTCCTCACCCACGAGGGTCTCGTCGACCAGGCGCGGAAGAAGAACCCGAACGCCGTCGTCGTGCCGTTCTCCCAGTACATGGGCGACCCGGCCTTCGACCGGGTCGAGCAGGCCATCAAGAACAACATGTCCCTCAGCGCGACGGGAGCCACTGCTGCCGCAGCCCCCGCCACCCCGGCCGCTGCGGGGACGACGACGCCGGTCGCGGCGCCGTCGTCGGCCGCCCCTGCCGCCGCACCGGCAGCCGCTCCCACCCGCCCGCGGCGCAAGAAGCGCCTCGAACGTGGCGTGATGAGCCCGGAGGGCGTGAAGCTGGGCCTCGCCTCCGTCAGCAAGGACGAGGCGATCCGCCAGTCCGGTGACCTCCTGGTCGCCCTGGGCGCCGCCACGCCGGAGTACACGGACGGCATGTTCGCTCGCGAGGTGCAGACCTCAACGTTCCTGGGCAACGGCGTCGCGATCCCCCACGGCACCAACGAGTCGCGGGAGCACATCACCAAGGCCGCGCTCGGGTTCCTGCAGTTCCCGGACGGCATCGACTGGGACGGCAACACCGCCCATGTCGTGATCCCGATCGCGTCCAACAGCAATGAGCACGTCGCCATACTGGGGGCGCTGGCAACCGCGCTGGCCGACCCCGAGAAGGCGGAACGGCTCCGGACCACCACAAGCGTCGACGAGGTGTTGGACATCCTGACACCGGAGGAGGAATGAGATGAAGGCACTGCGCTTCTACGCACCGATGGACCTGCGGGTCGAGGACGTCCCCGAGCCGGAGTGTGGCCCCAAGGAGGTGAAGATCAAGGTCAAGAACTGCTCGACCTGCGGCACCGACGTCAAGATCATGAAGAACGGGCACGTCAACATCACCCGCGTCACCACGATGGGCCACGAGGTGGCCGGTGAGGTGGTGGAGGTGGGCGCCGAGGCGCTCGGCGGCTTCCAGGTGGGCGACCGCGTGCAGTCCATCGCGGCCGTGCCCTGCGGCGAGTGCCACGAGTGCCAGAAGGGCTGGATGGAGGTCTGCCAGAACCAGACCTCGGTGGGCTACCAGTACGACGGCGGCTTCGCCGAGTACATGATCGTCCCCGAGCAGGTCCTCAAGGTGGACGGCCTCAACCGGATCCCCGAGAACGTGGGCTACGACGAGGCCTCCGCCGCCGAACCCTTCGCCTGCGCGATCAACGCCCAGGAGCAGCTCGGCATCGAGGAGGGCGACTTCACCGTCATCTTCGGCGCCGGCCCGATCGGGTGCATGCACACCCGCATCGCCCGCGGCGTGCACAAGGTGGGCACCATCGTGATGGTGGACATCAACGCCGAGCGGCTGAAGATGTCCGCCGAGGCGGTCCAACCGGACGCGACCATCGACTCCTCGAAGGAGGACGTGGTGGCCAAGGTGATGGAGATGACCGGCGGCCGCGGGGCGGACGTCATCATCACCGCCACCCCGGCCAACATCACCCAGGAGCAGGCCATCTCCATGGCGGCCCGCAACGGCCGGATCTCCTTCTTCGGCGGCCTGCCGAAGAACGACCCGTTCATCAAGTGCGACAGCAACCTGGTGCACTACCGCCAGCTGCACATCCACGGCGCGAACGGGTCCTCCCCGGACCACAACAAGCGGGCGCTGGAGTACATCTCCACCGGCCAGGTCCCGGTCAAGGACCTCATCACCCGGCACATCCCGCTGGAGAACGTCCTCGAGGCGTTCGACATCGTGGCCAAGGGCGAGGCCATCAAGGTGACGGTGGAGCCGTAGGATCCACACGTCAGCACGAGCACCACAGCACGAGGGGCCCGGGTGGGACACCACCCGGGCCCCTCGCCTGTCACCAGAGCGTCGTGATCCCGGTCAGCCTCGAGAAGACCCGGTCCCGAGTCACGAGCGTCCAGCCCTCGAGGATGGCCTGTGCGGCGAGCATCCGGTCGAAGGGATCGTGGTGATCCCACTCGAGTCCGCCCGAGAACAGGGCGTGTTCCGTCGTGATCGGCGCCTCCTGCGCCCGAAGCCGTCTGAGATGGCGAGAGTATGCGGCGAGGACCACCTCCGCCTGGGGCATCCGCCCACGGCGGGCCTTCGTGGCGATTTCCCACGCGGACGCCGCCGAGACCACAATGTGGGCGCGGGGGGCCTCGATCGTCTGCCGCGCACGGTGGCTGAGCCGGGCTGGCTCGGTGAGAGCCCAGATCAGTGTGTGGGTGTCGAGCAGGAGCGCGGACGTCACCCTTCCCACGCCTCAAGCTCCTCCGGCGGAAGTGGGTCGAAGAAGGAGTCCGGGAACTTGACCGGGACGAAGCCCAACTCACGCTTCTGCTGCGCCGGCTCCACCGGCACGAGGCGCGCCACCGGCACATTACCGCGCGCGATGACGAACTCCGCTCCCGCTTCCACCTCTGCCAGCAACGCCGACAGGTGGGTCTTCGCCTCCTGTACCTTCACCACGCGCTCCATCCACTCAGGCTAGGTTGACCAACCATGCCTGGTCAACCCTTCCGGCGCCGACCCGTCCGCGTCCACAGCCCGGAGCTGCCGCGCCGGTGGCTCCCCACGATGTGCACGTCCACGATCCCCATCGCCGCCATGCA
>JALHHV010000039.1 GCA_022837365.1 Desulfovibrio sp.
CCGATTCCGTCTTTTCCATGCGCATGCCGCACGCAAAAACGCCGCGAAGGGTTGCCCCCTCGCGGCGTCGTCACGTTGTACCGCTTTTCCGCGCGCTACTGCCGCGCCGCCATGGCGGCCTTGTCGAAGCGGGCGGCCGTGTCGGCCAGCACCGTGGCGGCCATGCGCACGGCGTCCATCTTCTCCGGCTTGCCGTTGGCCCGGCGGTACACCCACCCCGCCGTGTAGACCAGGGTGTCGTCGTCCAGCCTGCGGGCGTCGGGGTTGCGGCGGATGGCCTCGGCCAGGGTTTCGCGGGCGCGTTCGCGGGCCATGATGGCCTGCTGGTACGCCTTGCCGGAAAGCTCCATGATGCGCCGGGCCTGCTCGGCCATGTGCGCGGAATTGCCCTCGCGCGCGGTGTCGTAGCCGAACACGGCGTCCTGGTACTTGGCGTTGGCCTCCAGCGCGGTCTGCTGCGCGGTGAGCCAGGCGTTCACCCGCACCACCGCGTCGGGCATGCCCGCAATCTCGCGCAGGGCTCCTGCCAGGCCGCGCAGGCGCGTGGCGTACAGGGTGTACATTTCCGCAACCTCGGCGGGGGCCAGCGACCGCTCCTTGCCCTTGTCCGTCACCTTGGCGACCGACGCGGCGGCGGCCATGGCCTCCATGAACCGGTCGGCGTACAGGCGTTGCAGGGCTTCGAGCATGGCCGGGGTGAAGGCGTAGTCCAGCACGCCTGCGCGCCCGGCGGAAAGATCGTCACCGGACCACGACAGCCCGGTCATGTTCACGCCGTAGCGCATGTTGGCCGACTTCAGGCTGGGGGCCACCCAGCCGGAGGTGCGCGCCTCCATGTGCGTGCCCTTGGGATAGTAGCTTTCCACCAGCCAGTTGGCCACGTCCTCCACGAAGGCGAAGCGCACCACCGCGTCGTCCTGGGCAAAGGCCCCGTCCGGGCTGGTGGCGTTGACGCCGGGCGCCCCGGCCGTGGCGTTGGCCTGGGCATCGGCTGCCGCGTCGCCGTCCATGGGCACCATGGAGGGCAGCGTGCCGTTGGTGGCGTTGGGCCCCAGGATGGCGGCTTCCGTGCCGGTCATGTTGGCCTGCCGCTCGGGCACGGCATCGCGCAGGACCAGGTCGCGCAGTTCCCACAGGGCCACGCCGGCCACGGCCAAGGCCAGCAGGAACGCCCACACCAGCTTGCTGCGCGTGCGCCTGGGGGGCCTAGGCATGTCGAGCAGGCTGCCGTCCTGCCGGGTGGGGCCGGAGGCGGAACGGGAGGGGTCGCGGCCGGGAGCCGTATCGGGGGTCTGGCCGGGCGTCTGATTTGGGGTCTGATCGGGCGTTTCGGGGGCCATCCGTGGCATCCTCCTGCGGGCGCGGGCCGTGCGGCGCGAGCCCATTGGTCGGGCGTGAGCGGGTGAGCGTGTCTGGTGCGTCGAGTCTGGTCCGATATGTCTGGGCGGTATGTACCACCCCGCAGGGCCACTGTGAAGCCGCCGCCGGGTTACGGAAGCATCACGCGGCCATGCGTCCGTTTTTCCGTGCGTTCCGGGCTTGCCATCCCCCCCGCCATCGTTCACAACACCGGTACGACAACAACGGGAGGATGCCATGCCGCTGGCCGGATACGGCTTCGTGCTGCTTGCCGCCGGGTTGTGGGCGCTCATCGGCCCCCTGGCCCGCTACTGCCTTGCCGAAGGGGTGACCCCGCTGGAAATCGCCTTCTGGCGCGCCGCGTTCGGCGCGCTGTTCTTCGGCCTGCACGCGGCCCGGCACGGACTGTGGCGCGCCCCGGCGCGCGACGCTGCCGCCTTCGCCGCGTTCGGGCTGGTGGGCGTGGCGCTGTTTTTCGGGTCGTACCAGTTGGCCGTACGCGAAGGCGGCGCGGCGCTGGCCTCCATCCTGCTGTACACCGCCCCGGCGTGGGTGGCGCTGCTTTCGCGGCTGTGCTTCGCGGAACCCCTGACCCGCGCCAAGCTGGCGGCCCTGGGCCTGGCCATGGCCGGGGCCTTCCTGATCTGCCGGTCCGGCGGAGGGTTGCAGGGCGGCACCAGCGCGGCGGGCATCGGCTTCGGCCTGCTGGCGGGCTTCACCTATTCGCTGCACTACGTGTTCAGCCGCCACTTCCTGCGCCGCCATTCGCCGGTGACCATGTACCTGTTCTGCCTGCCCGTGGGGGCGCTGGCCCTGCTGCCCTTCGTGGACTTCGCCCCCAAGGGGCCGCTGGCGTGGTCGCTGCTGGTGCTGGGCATGGGGCTGGTGACCACCTACGGCGCGTACCTGGCCTACTGCGAGGGCATGCGCCGCCTTTCGCCCACCCGCGTGGCCGTGGTGGCCAACTTCGAGCCGGTGCTGGCGGCCCTGCTGGCCTACTGGCTGTGGGACGAGCTGTTCCCGCCCTCGGGCTGGCTCGGAGCCGGGCTGGTCATCGCGGCGGTGTTCTGCGTGGTGCTGGACGGCGCGCGGGGCCGCGACAGGCATGACGGGGGCGTATCGCGCGCCTCCGGCAGGGAAGACGCGGCGCAAACGGAAACGGCCGGTGAAGACACCGGCCTGACGCGCGGGCACATGCCCGTGGAATGAACGAAAGCGGAAAGGCCCCGGAATCGCCGGGCGGCTAGGTCCTTAACAAACGGCTACGCTTTGGCGAGAATGCGCAGGTACAGGTCGCCCTGCCACGGCCCGATGCGCTTGCCCAGCCCCTTGAGCCGGATGGGCCGCCCCACCACGTAGTCCTGCGGCAGGGTCACCTCCACGGTGCGCACCTCTCCGGACAGGCCCTGGGTGACCTGCAAGCGCAGCCGCGCCCCCGGCACGATGCTGAGGGCGGGCAGGTACACCGTCTGCTCGTCGTCGATCTGGCGGCGCAGCCAGCCTTTCACCGCACCGCCGATGCCGTGGGTGAGGTCCAGCGTCAGGGCCTTGCCGCCCCATTCCAGGCTGAGCTTGCGCTTCTTGGGCGGGCGCGCGGCCAACCCGCCGCCGTCGCGGCGGATCTGGCTGTAGATGTCCTCGAAGACGCGCCGGGCGAACGGGTCGCGCAGAATGTCCTGCAACACCTCGTCCTGACTCGCCTGATAGGTCGCCTCCGCCTTGCGGCGGCTGCGGTCGGCCCCGCTGGCGCCGCGCGCGGTGGATGCGCCGCCCGTGAACGTGTTCCCCGCCGATGCGGACGAGGCCGAAGGTCCGGTTCCCCCCGCTCCCCCTGCTCCCCCCGTTCCCATGTCGCCGAAGCGCTGGCGGGCCTGCTCGTAGGCGCGGGCGGCCTCTCGCTCGGCCGATTCACGATCGGCGGCACCAGCGGCACCCGTCCCGTTCCCGTTGCCGCCGGGCCCGGCCGTGTCCAGAGTGCGCGAAAGCAGCACGTACGCCTCGTTCAGGCGCTGGAAACGGCGGGCCGCGTCGGACCGGCCGGGGTTCAGGTCCGGATGCAACTCGAAGGCCAGCTTGCGGTACGCCTTCTTGACCTCGTCAAGCGACGCGCCGCTGCCCACTTGCAGTATCCGGTAGCATTCCCTCAGCGTCACGCGACCTCCACGCCCCCGCTTGCCTTGCCCGCAGCCCTTTCGGCTGTTTCGGCGAAAAACCTTACCGCGGACCCGCGCCCTTTCCGCCAGCTATTTCGCGCCGTCTTCGTCCCGTTCAAGCACCAGCGCGTTGGCCTCGCACGTACAGTCCGAGGCCAGCAGCCCCCGCGCGGCCAGATAGGCCCGCCCGGCGGCCGCAAATTCCGCGTGGCGCACCCCGGGCCGGATGCCGGGACAGTATTCCTTGGCCATGGCCAGGCTGCCCGCATCCACCAGGTTGCCGCGAAAAAACGGCCAGGCGCGGCAGATGTCCGGCTTGCCCTCGTGTACGGTGCAGCCGCGCCCGGCGGCAAAGAACACGCAGTTGCCGTCCGGCCCGGTGCGCACCTTCAGCTTGCCGTTGCTCCGCTCTCCGTAGGCGGCCTCGAAGGCTTCCGGCGTCATGCCCAGAAAGGCGCAGATGCGCGAAAGATCGGCGGGGCTGACCACGATGCCGCCCTCGCCCTGGCAGCACTGGCCGCACATGCGGCAGTCGAAGGCGTCGTCCCAGGGTTCGGAGGACGCCGGTGTCGTCGGGACGCTCACAGCAGCCCCCCGGTCATCAGCCTGCGGTGCTCCACCATCAGGCACAGGTCCTCCACCACGGCCACGCCCCGCTCGAAGAGCATCCGCCCCGCCTCCGGGCTCGATATGCCCGACTGCATCCAGAACAGGCGCGGCAGGCGCGGCAGGGCCAGCACCTCCACGGCGTGGGCCGGGCAGTGTTCCGGCGCGCGGAACACGTTGACGATGTCCACGTCCACCGGCACGTCGGCGATGGTCGGACAGGCCTGGATGCCCCACACGGAGCGGCGCACCGGATGCACCGGGCGCACGTCGTATCCGGCCTCGATGAGGTAGCGGCCCACCATGTCCACGGGCTGGCCGGGCTTGTCCTTGGCGCCGATGACGGCGATGGTGCGCGATTCGCGCAGTATGGTGCGAAGCGTTGCGTCAAGCAGCATCCTGTACCCCTGAAACCATATGTACGGCCGAAGCCGAAGCCGCGCGCCCCGGCGGGCTGGCGCGGCCCTTGCCTCTTCTGCGGTCGCGCCGCCGTCGCCGGCCGCGAGCAACAATCCGGAAACATCCTCTCTACCCGGCCTTGCCGCCAAGCGCAATCGGCGCGCCTGGCGCCGCCATCGCGCGGCGGACGGCGCGGAGCCGCCCGCCGGGACCGCCCCACCACCACCGGTTGCGCCCGGCCCTCCCTTGGCCTACCCTGAGCCCATCGCCGGAACCCAGTCCCCAAGGAGCCCCGCAGCCATGTCCCACGCCCGCATTCCGCATGCCCCCGCCGCCCCCCGTCCGTTCACCGCCGCCGAGCGCATGCCCGCCGAAGAGGCCCGGCTGCGCCAGTCCCGCACGCTGGACATCCTTGCCGCGCTGGCCCCGGACGCCGGAGGACTGATGGCCTTCTCGCGCGTGGCCATCTATTATCTTGCCGGCACGGCGGGCAACGGCGTGCTGTGGCTGCCGCGCGAGGGCGAACCGGTGCTGCTGGTGCGCAAGGGCGAGGAACGCGCCCGGCTGGAAAGCCCCCTGGACAACATCGTGTCCTTCCGCTCCTACGGCGACCTGCCCGGCCTGTGCGCCGACGCGGGCAGTCCGCTGGCCCCGGTGGCGGCGGCGGAAATGTCCGGCCTGCCATGGTCGCTGGCCGCCATGATGCAGCAGCGGCTGGCGGACGTCGCCTTCGTGCCGGGCGATACGGTCCTCACCCGCGCCCGCGCCCGCAAGACCGGATGGGAACTGGCCAAACTGCGCCTGGCCGGGGCCCGCCACCACGAATGCCTGCACGACGTGCTGCCCGGCCTGATGCGCCCCGGCATGACCGAGCGCGAGATTTCGCACCTGGCGTGGCAGGTGTTTTTCAGCCGGGGACACGGCGGCCTGATGCGCATGGGCGCGCCGGGCGAGGAATGCTTTCTCGGGCACATCGCCGCGGGCGAGAACGGCAACTACCCCAGCCACTTCAACGGGCCGCTGGGCCTCAAGGGCGAGCATCCGGCCATCCCGTTCATGGGGTACGCGGGCTCGGTGTGGCGGCACGGAACCCCGCTGGCGCTGGATATCGGCTTCTGCCTCGAAGGCTACCACACCGACAAGACGCAGCTGTACTGGGCGGGCAACGCCGCCTCCATCCCCGACGCGGTGCGCCGCGCCCACGACCTGTGCATCGAGGTCCAGGCCCGCGCGGCGGAACGGCTGCGCCCCGGCGAAATTCCCTCGGACATCTGGCGGTCCACCCTGGAACTGGTGGAACGCGCGGGCCTGTCCGAAGGCTTCATGGGGCTGGGGTCCAACAAGGTGCACTTCCTGGGGCACGGCATCGGCCTGACCATCGACGAATATCCGGTCATCGCCCACCGCTTCGACGAACCGCTGGAGGAAGGCATGACCATCGCCCTGGAGCCCAAGATGGGCATCCCCGGCGTGGGCATGGTGGGGGTGGAGAACACCTTCGAGGTCACCGCGCAGGGCGGCCGCGCCCTGACCGGCACGGCCTGCGACATGGTCTGCGTGTAGGGAAGAGGGCCGCGGCGGGCCACGGTTTCCCGCGTCCGCGGGGCGGCCTCAGTCCTTCCACTCCGGCTTCGGCTTGCCGAACGCCTCCAGCAGGGCCTGCTCCATCTGGCCCGTGGTGAACAGGTCGCGCAGCACCACCGGCGAGGCGGACAACAGCCCCTTGGGGAACAGCGCCACCACGGGAATGCTGCTGCTGCCCAGGGCGCGCAGCAGGGCCTGGGCCTCGGGCGATTCCCCGGTCAGGTCCACCCGCACCAGCCGCGCGCCGTAACGCCGCGCCCATTCGGACACCGCGCCGCTGGACAGGGTGGTCTGCTCCAACAGCTTGCAGTTGGGGCACCAGTCGGCGGTAAAGTCCACGATGAGCGGCTCGCGCCCCAGCATGGCCCGGAAGGTGGCGGGCTCGAAGGGTTCCCAGTTCGCGGGCGGAGCCGAAGGGGCAAAGGACAGCCACACCGCCACGGCCACCAGCGCCGGAGCCGCCAGGCGCACCACCGACCGGCGGCGCGGCGGGGCGTCCAGGCCGCCCCAGCGCCCCCAGACCCACGCGGCAAAGGCCACGGCCAGCAGCGACGCCAGCGCGGGCATCAGCCAGGCGGCGGGCAGGATGGTCAGCAGGTACACCGAGGTGCCCATCAGGAAGAAGCCCACCAAGTGCTCCAGCGTGCCGGTCCACGCCCCCGGCCGGGGGAAGTGGCGCACCAGCCCCGGCTTGGCCGCCAGCAGCAGGTACGGCAGGGCCATGCCCAGGCCCACCGAGGTGAACACGAAGGCCATGATCTCCGGCGGTTGCTGGAAGGCCCAGCCCAGCACCCCGCCCAGCAGCGGGCCGCTGCACGGGGTGGCCAGCAGCGTGGCCACCAGCCCGGTGAAGAAGGGCTGCGCGCGCCCTGCGCCGCCCGCGCCCACGGCCTTCAGGTCCAGCACGGGCAGGGTGAACACCCCGAACATGCTCAGCCCCAGGCCGAACACCAGCATCAGCAGTCCCAGCACCACGCCGGGCCGCTGGAACAGCTGCCCCCATGCCAGACCCGCACCGCCCAAAATGAAGGCCAGCAGCAGGAACCAGGCCATGATCCCCGCCGCGAACAGCAGGTTGTACTCGCGGAAGTGCGCCCGGCGCGCATCGTCGCCGCCAAGGGCCGCCACGGCCACGAAGCCGCTCAGCTTCAGGCTGATCACCGGCAGCACGCAGGGCATCAGGTTCAGCAGAAGACCGGCCAGCAGACCCAGCAGCAACGCCTTGCCGAGGCCCGACACCTCCAGTTCCGGCACCTGGTAGCGCGGCGCGAAGTTCCAGTGGGTGGCGCCCGGCAGGCTGCCGGACACGGCGCCGTCTGTACCATTGGGGCCATTGGGGCCACTGGCGGCGGCCTGCGTGTCGGGCATGCCCGGCAGCGGCACGGAACGCCCCCCCTTGCCGAAGGGAATGGTCACCCGGTCGCCCTGCTCCTGCGCGCCCTGTCCGGTTTGCGCCGGAGACGCGGCGGCGGGCGGAGCGGAGGCCGGGGCCGCGTCCCCTCCGGACCCGGCGGAAGCAGGCGGCACGGCCGGACGCGCCGCGCGCAGGAGTTCCGCCCAGGGCTGCTCGTCGGCGCGGGGCAGTTCGCCCAGCATGGCGGCGTTCACGCGGAATTCCACGCCGCCGCGATAGGGCAGGCAGTTGCGGTCGGAACACAGCAGCAACGAGACCGAAGCCAGCAGGTCGCGGTCCAGATGGTCCTGCGGCAGCCGCACGAACACCGGCGCGCGCCCCTCGTACACCCGCACCCGCTGGCCGGGCGACAGGGGGTCCATGATCTCGCGGCCCGGCGGGTACAGCACTCCGGCCAGGCTAGCCGGGGCCGGAGCCTGCGGCGAGGCCACGCGCACGGTAACCACCGTGGGCAGGCCCACGCCACCGCCCCCGCTCCCCCCGCTCCCCCCGCTCCCGCGGACGCCGCTGCCGTCCACATCGTTGGCGTAGGCATGGTACCCGGCGGGCATCTCCAGCCAGACGACCAGCAGCGCGTCGTCCTCGCCCGCGCGCACTTCGCGGAAGACCTCGGCGGTCACGTTGGGGCGGGGTCCGAAACCGGCAAAACCACCATCGAGGGTGGTGACATCGGCCGCGCGCAGGGGGCTGGCGGCGCAGAACAGCCAGACAAGCAGCGCCGCCAGCATCCCCGCCCCGGAAAATGACACCTTCACTATATTGATATTATTTTCTTTTTTCATAATTTCAGAAAATCTTGCAAGCCCCGGAAAAATCCGCTTGACTTCGGAGCGGGTTCTCTTTAGTTTGCCCTTCGCGTTGAGGCGCTGGGCCATTAGCTCAATTGGTAGAGCAGCTGACTCTTAATCAGTTGGTTCGGGGTTCGAGTCCCTGATGGCCCACCAGAGCAAACGAAACCCCGCAGTGGAAACCCGCTGCGGGGTTTTTGCGTTGCATGGCGGCAAAAGCGACAGTGGCGCGACATGAATTCTCCACATGTTTCCGTACATGGCGGCCAGCGGTGCATGGCACGGCAGGCGCATGGCCCGGTACCGCGATGCGGGACCGCCACACGCCACGGCAGTTGCATTGGGGCACGACCGCCAGTACCGGCAGTACCGGACCGGAGGGGAACTCCGGCACCTTAGCCGCTTTCCCCGCGCCGCGAAAGCCCGAACACGCCGTTCACCGCATAATGAGGGTGCTGCCCCGTCAATACGGCACGGCGGGCGGCGACACGGCGGCCAGGTGGTCCAGCATGGCCTGGCACACGGCTTCCGGCGTCAGGCGCACAAGGCAGGCCAACTGGTCGGGGTTGGCGCATTCGTTGCGGTTGCAGGGCTGGCAATCCAGCCCCAGGGCCATGTGGAAATGTTCCGGGGCGGGGAAGGACCACGCCCTGCTGGTGGCCCCGCGCACCACGAAGGTGGGGGTGCCCACGGCCACGGCGATGTGGCACGGCGCGGAACAGTTGCCCACGTGCAACGCCGCCTGATCGATGCAGGCGGCCATTTCGCGCAGGGACAGCATGCGGCCGGGCATCAGCACCTTGTCCGGACAGTCGCAGGCGGCCACCACGGCGCGCACGTCGTCCTCCTCTCCGGGGCCGGACAGGGGCATGAAGCGCAGCGAAGGGTCGCGCGCGGCGGCCAGCGAAAGCAGCTTGCCGTAGTGGGCGGCGGGCCAGCGCCGGGTAACGCGGCGGTGCGTGGGGTCCACGGTGACCAGCCGCTGCCCCGGCGCAAGCCCCAGCGAAGCCAGCAAATCGCGCGCGGCGGCGCGCTCCGCGGCGCTCAGGTACAGGCGGGGGCGCTCGCCGTTCCAGCGCACGCCCAGCGGTTCCAGCACGCTGGCCTTGGCCATGGCGGCGTAGCCGTCGCGCGGGCGCACCCAGTGGGTGAACAGCCAGCGGTTGTACCACGCGGGCGTGTACGACAACCGCACCCGCGCGCGCGACATGGCCACCACCCACCGGCAGCGCGGCAACTGCTGGAAATCCACCACCACGTCGAAGCCGGTGCGCGCCACCCGCCAGTAGAAGGCCACCTCACGGGCAAGGGAGCCCAGTTCCTTCTTGTTGATGGCCCACACGGTGTGCACGGCGGGATTGCCCTCCAGCATGGGAGTGCACTTGCGCTCGGTGAGCACGTGCAGTTCCGCGTGGGGAAACCGGCGGTGCAGCAGCTCCAGCGAGGGGGTGGCCAGCAGCACGTCGCCGATCTGCCGCAACTGGCAGACCAGGATGCGCCGCACGTCGGCGGGCTCGATGACGGGGGGGCCGGAATATCCGGCGGCCGGGGCCGCGCGGGCTTCGGAAGAACGGGAGGGGGATGTGCTGTTCACGGGCGCTCCGGTCTGGAATGGTGCCGTGCTACCGTCTTGCGCACGGTGCGTCAACCAGAGGGGCAGAGCCGGAGCGGAGGGGGGCGGAGTCGGGGCGAGCCTGCCCGTCCCCCGCCGCACACGGAAAAAGCCCCCGGAGACCTGGCGGCTCCGGGGGCCTTGAACCGCTGGCGGCGGCGCGCCGCGCCGGACGGGAACTGGCAAGCCCTCTTGCGCAGCCGGTACCATGACCGAATGTCCCCGACCCTGCGCGGCCGGTGCGGGTGCCATCCGAGCCGTGCCTCGCCTGAAAGTGCGGTGAGGTCCGCCGCGCCGTTTCGTGCCCTGCGGCGCTGGCGAACTGATTAATCAATCAACAATTCCCATATTGCCGAAGCCGCGCGGAAAGTCAAGCCGCCCGCGCGGTCCGGCCGGGATTGCAGGCCGGGCCGCATGCCGGTTACGGCGCGCCCACGGCCTCGGCGATGCGCAGGCAGGTATCGGCGCGGTTCAGCGTGTACAGGTGGATGCCCGGCGCCCCGCCGTCCAGCAGCGCGCGGATCTGCCGCTGGGCGAAGGCGATGCCCGCTTCCTTCACGGCCTCGGCCCCGCCCTTCTCGTTGGCGGCCTCCAGTTCCAGGTACAGATTGCCGGGAATGTTGGCCCCGCACAGCGAAAGGATGCGCCGCACCGACTCCAGGCTCTGGATGGGCAGGATGCCCGGCAGCACCGGCTTGTCCACGCCCATGGCTCGCAGCCGTTCCACGAAGTCGAAATATTCGCGCACGTCGAAAAACAGCTGGGTGACGATGAAGTCCGCCCCGGCGTTGACCTTGTCCGCCGTGTGGCGCAGGTCGCTGGCGAAACTGGGCGACTCGGGGTGCGCCGCCGGGTACCCGGCCACGCCCACGCCCATGTCGGGCTGCTCGCTGCGGGTGAACCGCACCAAGTCCGCCGCGTAGCGGAATTCCGCCGTGTCCCAGTCGATGGCCTGCCCCTTGGGGGCGTCGCCGCGCAGGGCCAGCACGTTGTCCACGTTCACCTCGCGCAGGCGGCGCAGGTAGTCCGCGATGCGTTCGCGCGTGGCGCCCACGCAGGTCAGGTGGGCCATGGGCTCAAGCCCCATGACGTTCTTGAGGTGCGAGGTGATTTCCAGCGTGTTGTCCTGGGTGGAGCCGCCCGCCCCGTAGGTGACCGAGGCGAACAGCGGATTCAGGGCCTTCAGCCGTTCCACGGTGGCGAAGAAGCCGGGCCAGTTCTCCCGTTCCTTGGGGGGAAAGAATTCCAGCGAATAGAAGGGACGGGTGCTGGCGGTGATGCTGTCTCTGATCTTCACGGCGTGTCCTTTGCGGCCAGGGTCTGGCGTCTGCGTGTGCTGTCGGATGGACCGGCGGTCGCGGGCTGCAGGCCGATGCGGGGCCAAGCGGGGCGCGCCCCTCGCTTCCATGGTGTGGAGTCGTTCTATATCAAGCTATCTTGATATGTCAATATTGAAATGTTCA
>JALHHV010000487.1:0-422 GCA_022837365.1 Desulfovibrio sp.
CCGGGGTCGGGGGCCACGGTGAGCGAGCGGGCCACCGCGTCCACCCGCACGGAACCGGCGGCGGCCCCCTTCACGGCGCGCACGTCGCGCACCAGGGCCAGCATGATCCGGGCGCGGGCGGCGTTGCGCTGCCAACTCTTCACCGCCACCAGCGCGGCGGCCTCGGCCAGGGTGCGCTCCGGCACCTGGTGCGCCGGGTGGTCGCGCCGGATGATCAGGTGCGCGCTGGGGCCGTCCTCGGCATGCAGCCACCAGTCGAAGGGCGAGGCGATACGCAGGAGTTCGGCGTTGCCCTCGGCGCACCGGCCGCGCAGCAGCAGAAAGCCGTCGGAACTGCGAAAGCGCTGCACGTCACTGCCGGTTCCGGCGGCGCGCGGCTGTTTGCGGGGGGTGGGTGCGCCCTTGGCGGGCTGGGCGGCGAA
>JALHHV010000487.1:471-3489 GCA_022837365.1 Desulfovibrio sp.
CGCGCGCCCCGGCCGGAGCGGTGGAACATGGCGGCCATGTTCTCGCGCACGGTCAGCAGCGGATCAAGGCGGATGGTGCGCACGGCGGGTATGGCAGGGCCGCCCGCCGGAAAGGGCGCGCCGTCGTTCCCGGCTTCCCGCGCCGCGCCTTCGGGCACCGTCACTTCCGGCAGGCGGGCATCCGGCGCATACCGGTACAGCACCCCTTGCAGGGCCACGGCGTCGGCCCGCTGGTCCAGCAGGCCGCGCAGGCGGCGCTCCTCCTCGTCCAGTTTGGCCAGCAGGCGGCGCAGGCGCTTGGCCTCGGCCTTGAACGGGGCGGCGGCCCCGGTACGAGCGGCATCGGCAAGGCCGGTGAACGCGGCGGCTTCGCCCAGGATGGCGGCGGCATCCAGGGCGGATTCGTGCATCTCTTCCATCCTGCCGCCGCGCAGCGACGCGGGCAGCGGCCACGCGGAAAGCTCGTCCGGTTCGCCCGTGACGCGTTGGCGGTACAGGAACACGTCGCCCTCGCCGGAATCCAGGTCCACCAGCAGGGCGCAGGCGTCGAGCGCGCCATCGTCCGGAATGTCGCGGGAACTACCGGAAGGGCTGCCAGGGGAGGCGGCGCCGGAATGACCACTGCCCACGAGGGCGGCAAGAGTGCGCCGCAGGGCCGGGGTGAGCACCGGATCGGCTCCGGCGGCGCCGTCCGCGCACAATGCGCGCAGGGCGTCCCGCAACGCTTCCGGTTCCGAAGGGGGCGGCAACTGCGGCCAGGCCGGTTCCGCGCCGAAGTCAGGGGGTAGGACGTCCACAAGGCGCATGCCCTCGCGCAGGTCCAGCAGCACCAGGGCGCCCTGCCCCTCCGGCTGTCCGGTTCCGGCCGCCATGTGCAGGGCCAGCCTGCGGCGCGGCCAGTCGCACCCGGCCCAGGCCACGCGCCGCCCGGCCAGATGCTTGCGCAGCAGCATGACCTGGGCGGCGGGCCGGGCCGGGTTGGGCGGCTTGTGCGCGGCCAGGTACAGCAGCGGCGCGCGGCGTCCGTGGCGCAGCACCAGCACCTGCTTGCGCCCGGCGGCGAAGATGGTGAGGGAATGGATGTCCGGCGCGGGCGCGTGGATCTTTTCGATGCGGCACCCGGACCCGGCGGAACAGATGGGCGTCCATCGTCGTATTCCTGGGCAACGTGTCCGGGCAAGGCGGCGCGGACGGCACGTCCACGGTCCCGAAGCGAAAACGGCCCCTCATCCGGAAGGAGTGAGGGGCCGTTGCGGGCTTCTAATCGCCTCGGACGCGCTCGTCGTCTTCCTGCTTGCTCTTGCAATTGATGCACAGCTTGGTCACGGGGCGCGCCTTCAGGCGCGGCACGCCGATGTCCTCGCCGCATTCGTCGCAGATGCCGAAGGAGCCGTCCTCGATGCGGCCCAGCGCCGCCTGGATCTTCTTGATGAGCCGCCGTTCGCGGTCGCGGATGCGCAGGGTGAAGGCGCGGTCCGATTCCATGGTGGCGCGGTCGGCCGGGTCGGCGAAGACCTCGTTGTTATCCGTCATGTCTTCCAGCGTGAGGTCGCCCTTTTGCGTGGCTTCTTCCAGCATCTGGGTCAGCAATTCGCGGAAGTATTCGATATCCTTCTGATCCATGGGGAACCTCCTCGCGGTACGCAGCGCGCCGCCGCCAGGCGGCACGCGTGCCGGGTGGGGCTGTCGCTTGCAAGGCAACTGCCATAAATCATCCGGCCGATAAAAGTAAAGAGGCGAGTCCTGATTTCCGCTCGCGAAAGCCGGAAGGCGCGGACGCGAGACGTTGGTGGGCGCAGACTGACGGCCCGAACGTCACGGATGGCGCGGAACGGAGGAAAAAACGGTACGGACGCCTTACCCGGCGGCCGGGACGGGGTCACCGCCGAAGGGGCCGCCGGAGGGATTGCCCGCCCTCCCTTACCGGCGGCTCCCCGCCGGGTCAGGACCGGGGCCGCCTCCGTCACCCCGTCCGTTCCGTGCCCGCAAACCCGCATCCGTCAACATCTTGCGGGAATCCGTCGAGTTTTTTCGGGAACCTCGCTTGACAGGGAGCGGGGCTGTGACGTAGAAGGCTCTCCTCGTTGAGCGGGAGTAACTCAGTGGTAGAGTGCAACCTTGCCAAGGTTGAAGTCGCGGGTTCAAATCCCGTCTCCCGCTCCAACGAACCGATGAGGCGGCATAGCCAAGTGGTAAGGCAGAGGTCTGCAAAACCTCCATTCTCCGGTTCAAATCCGGATGCCGCCTCCAGCATCGGCGCGGGAGTAACTCAGTGGTAGAGTGCAACCTTGCCAAGGTTGAAGTCGCGGGTTCAAATCCCGTCTCCCGCTCCACCGTATTAGCGGGAATAACTCAACGGTAGAGTGTCAGCTTCCCAAGCTGAAGGTTGCGGGTTCAAATCCCGTTTCCCGCTCCAGAAATCGTCGCCCCCGTGCACATGCGCGGGGGCTTTTCGTTGTCCGGGCCGCGGGAACCGGCCACCGGGGTTCGTTCTTCCGGCTAGTGCCGCACTGACTCCGCCAGCCCGGCCATGAACGCGGACACCTTGCCCACCGGGGCGAAGGCAGGGTCGATGCCGTGGCGCACGGCCAGCGCTTCCGGCCGGGCATAGGACAGCATGGTGACGTCCCCGGCCTCGCGCACCAGCATGCGCAGCGGCAGGTCCAGGGCGATGGACGGCGCTTCGAGCATCAGCAGCGTCCCCACGGCGGGGTTGCCGAAGGTCACCACCCGCGTGCCCGGCATGCGCAATCCCGCCCCTTCCGCGTTGGCCGCATGGTCCACGGTGCAGAACACGGGCACGCCCATGCCGTCCAGAGCCCCCAGCAAACGCTCCCACACCTCGGGGACCGTCCCCCGGCAGGCCACGTGAACCAGCCCGTCATCCCTCGTGCTTTCCATGTTTTTTCCTCCTTTAGCGGCAGTGCATGACGGACCGCCACGACGTGGCGGCGGCGGAGCCCGCGCCGTCACCGTTCCGGACACCCGGCATGCCCCGCCACCCTACACCGTTTTTAC
>JALHHV010000040.1 GCA_022837365.1 Desulfovibrio sp.
GCCTCGCGCGGGCAGATCTCGAAGATGCAGGGCACGCCCTTGGCGTTGGTGGCGGTCAGGTCCGGCACGTGGCCCTCCACCGGGGCGGGCTCGGGCATGTCCTCGTAGCCGCTCACCAGCAGGCCGGTGAAGCCGCTTTCCTCCAGCGCCTCGTAGGCCGCCTCGATCAGGTAGTCGTAGCCGTCGTCTTCTTCGTGGTTGGCCATGAAGTCCTCTTGCGGAACCGCGTTCGCGGGGATGTGCGCGGCCGGGAGGGCCGACGGGCGGCGCATGCCGCCATGCCGCGTGGTGCCTCATGCCCTAGACGGGGCCGGGCCTCGCGTCAAGCGCGGGGCGCGCCCGCCGTGGCGGCCCGCAGGCAGGCGGCTCCACGCAAAGGGCCGCCCCCAAGGGCGGCCCCGTGTCTTTGCATGTCTGCCGTCCGGCAGGGCACGGGCCCTACTTGATGAACAGCATTTCCTGGTAGCTGGGCAGGGCCCACAGGTCGTCAGCCACCACGGCTTCCAGCGCGTCGGCGTATTCGCGCACCTTGAGCATGGCGGGCAGGATCACGTCGCACATGTGCTTGGCTTCGGCGTGGGTGCCGTCGGCCTCATGCTCCAGCTTCTTCTCCAGTTCGCCCACGGCGGCCTGCATGGCGCGCAGCTTGGTGGTCACGTCTTCAAGGGTGACCACCTTGTAGTCGTGCCCGGCGGCCTTCAGGTTGGCGCAGGTGGCGGCCAGTTCGCCCTGGTAGCGCATGGCGGCGGGGAAGATGATGGTGCGGGCCATGCGGATGACCAGGTTGGCTTCGGTCTTCACGGTCTTGCAGTACTGTTCGAGGTAGATTTCCTCGCGCGACCTCACTTCCGCCTCGCTGAACACCCCGTAGGAGGTGAACAGCTTGACCACTTCGGGGCTGCCCAGCACGGGCAGGGCGTCGGGGGTGGTCTTCAGGTTGGGCAGGCCGCGCTTTTCCGCTTCCTTGTGCCATTCCTCGGAGTAGCCGTCGCCGTTGAAGATGACCTTGTCGTGCTCCTTCATGATCTTCTGGAGCAGCTTCTGCACGGCGTCGTTGAGCTTCTTGGGGTCGCCCTTGGTGGCCTTTTCCAGTTCGGTGGCGATGTAGTCCAGCGATTCGGCCATCATGGTGTTCAGGGCAACCTGGGGACCGGCGATGGACATGGACGAGCCCACGGCGCGGAATTCGAAGCGGTTGCCGGTGAAGGCGAAGGGGCTGGTGCGGTTGCGGTCGCCCGGATCCATGGGCAGCGGCGGCAGCACGTCCACGCCGATGTTCATGACGCAGGCCTTCTTGCAGCCGTTGAACTTGCCGGTCTTGATCTGCTCGAAGACGTCGGTGAGCTGCTCGCCGAGGTACACGGACATGATGGCCGGCGGGGCCTCGTTGGCGCCCAGGCGGTGGTCGTTGGAGGCGGACGCCACGGTGGCGCGCAGCAGGGCGCCGTACTTGTGCACGGCGCGGATGGCGGCGGCGCAGAACACCAGGAACTGGGCGTTCTCGTGCGGGCTTTCGCCGGGGTCGAACAGGCTGCCCAGTTCGGCGTTGCCGATGGAGTAGTTGAGGTGCTTGCCCGAGCCGTTGATGCCCGCAAAGGGCTTTTCGTGCAGCAGGCAGACCATGCCGTAGCGCTTGGCCACGCTGCGCAGCACGGTCATGATCAGCTGGTTGTGGTCGGTGGCGAGGTTGCTGGTTTCGAAGATGGGGGCGATTTCGTACTGGCTGGGGGCCACTTCGTTGTGGCGGGTCTTCACCGGCACGCCGAGCTTGAACAGCTCGCGCTCCACTTCCATCATGAACGACAGCACGCGGCGGGGAATGACGCCGAAGTACTGGTCCTCGAATTCCTGGCCCTTGGCGGGCTTGGCGCCGAACAGGCTGCGGCCGCAGATGTGCAGGTCCGGCCGGGCGAAGGCGAAGTTGCGGTCGATGAGGAAGTATTCCTGCTCCGGACCGGCGAACGAGCCCAAGGGCAGCTTGGTTTCGGTGCCGAACAGCTTCAGCACGCGCTGGGCCTGCTTGTTCAGGGCCTGGTTGGCGCGCAGCAGCGGGGTCTTCTTGTCCAGGGCCTCGCCGGTCCAGGAGACGAACGCGGTGGGAATGCACAGGAAGGTGCCGTTGGGATTTTCAAGAAGGTAGGCGGGGCTGGTCACGTCCCAGGCGGTGTAGCCGCGCGCCTCGAAGGTGGCGCGCAGGCCGCCGGAGGGAAAGCTGGAGGCGTCGGGCTCGCCCTGGATCAGCAGCTTGCCGCTGAATTCGGACAGGGCGCCGCCCTTGCCGTCGGGCACCAGGAAGGCGTCGTGCTTTTCGGCGGTCAGGCCGGTGAGCGGGTAGAAGACGTGGGTGAAGTGCGTGGCGCCCTTCTCGATGGCCCAGTCCTTCATGGCGTTGGCGACCACGTCGGCGATGGAGGGGTCGAGCTTCTCGCCGAGTTCGATGGTCTTCTTCAGCGACTTGTAGACGGTCTTGGGCAGGCGGTCCTTCATGACCTTGTCGTTGAAGACGTTGCAGCCGAACAGCTCGGTGGGCTTGGTTTCGGCGAAGTTCATGGGGGCCGCGCTCGGCTTGTAGTTGGTGATGGCCGAGATCGCGTTCAGACGGGCCTGGATTCCGCTCATGGACGTTCTCCTGAAAGGGGGTTGCGGTAATCGCGATACTTACAAATTTGTCGCATTTGTCCGGCGCGACCTGCTCGCGCCGGTGTCCCTGTTCACGTGGTCGCCTGCCGGGGTGCGGCTGTGTGCCGGTTCCGCCGCGTACCGCGTGGCGGGTGTCGGCGCGTTGCGACGCCAAAGGCAAAGCAAGAAGCGGTCCACCAAAAAAAAGTCCGGTGTTCCGTGCGGTTGGCAGTTCGGCCTGTGCATGGGGCCGGAGAAAAAACTGCAAATTTTACAAATTCGTTCAAAGTATGGGGTGCTATGGCAGCCTCATTTTTGCAAACTTGTAACAGCAGCCTCTTTTGGAGGCAAGCAGGAAACATGGGGGGAACTCCGGTTTCGTCCGTATCTTAATGATGGAGGACGGCGCAACGGAAAAGGGCCGGGAAACTTCCCGGCCCTCGCGCGCGTCGTGCGGGGCGGCGCTACAGCGCGTGCACCAGTTGGAACGGGCTCTTTTCGATGTCGTCCACCAGCCCGGCCCAGTCGCCTTCGCCGCGCAGGCGCAGCACCACGTAGCGGGTGCCGGGCGCGGCCTTCTCGCTGGTGGACATGATGCTCTGCAACCGGAAGCCGCGCGCCCGCGCCAGGTCGCCCGCCTCCTTGATGGACCCGGGCTGGTCGGGCAGCGCCAGGGCCAGCCGGTGGCCCCCGCCGCGCACGCCGGTGATGTCCACCATGACCCGGAACAGGTCGTTGTCGGAGATGATGCCCGTCAGGCGCTGGCCGCCGGGGGCGGGCTCCGTCACCGGCAGGCAGCCGAAGTCGCGGTCGTGCATGATCATGGCCGCCTCTTCGATGGGCGTATCCGCCGGTATGGAGACCACCGGGCGGGTCATGGCCTGGCTGACCTTGGTCTTGGCCAGCAGGTAGTTGAGTTCGTAGATATCCAGCGACGTGCCCTTGGAGGGCAGGTACGCCTTGATGTCGCGGTCGGACAGCATGCCGACCAGCAGTTCGCCCTGAACCACCGGCAGGTGCTTCACGTTGCGCTCGCGCATCATGCCCGCCGCGGACGAGATGGAATCGTCCGGCGTCACCGTGTAGACGTGGGTGGTCATCCAGTCCTTGACCAGCATGGGAACCTCCGTTGGATGAAGCCGGGTGGGTGGCCGCCGCGGGCGCTACACGCCAAGGTACGCGGCCTTCACGTGGGGGTCGCGGAGCAGGTCGGCCCCGGCCCCCTCCTGGGTGATGCGTCCGTTCTCCAGCACGTAGGCCCTGTCGCACAGGGCCAGCGTCTGCCGCACGTTCTGCTCCACGATGAGCACGGTCATGCCCTCGTCGCGCACCGTGCGGATGACGTTGAAGATATCCTGCACCAGAATGGGCGCAAGGCCCAGGGAAGGCTCGTCGAACATGATCAGCCGGGGCAGGGCCATCAGCCCCCGCCCGATGGCCAGCATTTGCTGCTCGCCGCCGGACAGGGTGCCGGAAGGCTGCCTGCGCCGCTCGGCCAGGCGCGGGAAGATGGAGAACACCCGCTCCCTGGTGCGCGCCCGTTCCTTGCGGGCCCGGCCGCGCAGCGAGCCCATGTCCAGGTTTTCCTCCACGGTCATTTCCGGGAACAGCCGCCGCGCCTCGGGCACGTGGGCCAGCCCCTTTCCGATGAGGGTGTAGGGCTCCACGGTGTGGATGGCCTCGCCCGCCAGCAGTATTTCGCCCTTCAGGGGGCGCAGCACGCCCGACACGGTGCGCATGATGGTGGACTTGCCCGCGCCGTTGGCGCCGATCATGGCCACTATCTCGCCCTTGCCCACGCGGAACGAGACGTCCCGGATCACCTGCACGTCGCCGTAGGCCACGTCGATGTTGCGTACCTCAAGCACCGTGCTCCTCCCCCAGGTACGCTTCCACGACCTGCCTGTTGGCGCTGATTTCGCCGGGCGTGCCTTCGGCGATCTTCTGGCCGAAGTTCAGCACCACGATGCGGTCCGAGATGGCCATGATCACCTTCATGTGGTGCTCGATGATCATGACGGTGACGCCCTGCCGCCTGATGCCCCGGATGATGTCGATGGACACGTCCAGTTCCGCCGGGTTCAGCCCGGCGAACGATTCGTCCAGCAGCAGGAATTCCGGCTGGGTGGCCAGCGAGCGGGCGATTTCCAGCCGCTTGCGCTTGCCGAGGGGCAGCCCCTTGGACAACTGGTCCCGGTCGTCCCACAGCCCGGTGAAGTGCAGCACCTCTTCCGTCACGTCCTCCGCGCCCTTGCGGGTGGGGTTGCGCAGGAAGGCGGATGCCAGCACGTTGTCGAACACGCTCATGCGCGACAGCGGCTTGACCACCTGGAAGGTGCGCGCGATGCCGAACTGGCAGATCTTGTGCGGTTTCAGCCCGGTGATGGGGCGGCCCTTGAACAGCACCTGCCCTTCCGACGGGTTGTAGAACCCGTTCACGCAGTTGAACAGGGTGGTCTTGCCCGCGCCGTTGGGTCCGATGAGGGCCAGGATTTCGCCCTGGCGCACCTCGAAGTCCACGTCGTGCAGGGCGGCCAGCCCACCGAAGAACATGGACATCTTGCGGATTTCCAGCATGCTCATGCCGTGGCCCCCCTGCGCAGCAGCTTGCGCCGGAGCACCGGCCAGTCGCCCACCAGCCCGTTGGGCAGGTAGATGATGATCACGATGAGCAGCACCCCGAACATGGTCTGATAGGCCACCCCGATGAGCGGCAGCGAGCGGATGTATTCCGCCAGGATGACCATGATGCCCGCGCCCAGCGCCGGCCCCCATTCCGTGGCCACGCCCCCCACCATGACCACCATGATGATCAGGATGGAGATTTCGCCCAGCGAGAACACAACCCCCGGATCGATGTACCCCATGTAGTTGGTGTAGAACGCCCCGGCCAGGCCCGTGAGCATGGCGCTGACCGTGAGCGCGATGGTCTTGTAGCGCGTGGTGTCTATGCCCATGGATTCTGCGGCGTCCTGGTCCTCGCGGATGGCCACGAAGTAGTAGCCCCAGCGCGAGCGCACGATGAGCCGGCAGACCACGAAGGTCAGTACGGCCAGCCCCAGGATGATGTAGTAGTAGTGCGTCTTTTCCACCCAGGTGCGGGTGATCATGATGCCAAGGGTGCCCTTGGTGAAGTCGGTGAGGTTTTCGCAGGTGATGCGCAGCACTTCGCCGATGGCAAGGGTGGCCAGCACGAAGTAGGGGCCGCGCAGCCGCAGCACCACCATGCCCATGCCCAGGGCCACCAGGGCCACCAGGGGCAGGCTGGCCAGAAAGCCCCACCAGGGCGACAGGCCCAGATGCAGGTGGACGAGCCCGGCGCTGTACGCGCCCATGCCGAAGAACGCCGCGTGCCCGAACGAAACCTGGCCGCAGTACCCGCCCAGCAGGTTCCAGGCCATGCCCGCCAGGGTCCACATGATGGTCAGGATGAGGATGTGCATGACGTAGCTGTTCAGGCCCAGCAGCGGCAGCCCGGCCAGCACCGCCAGGATCGCCAGTGGCAGGAGATGTTTTTTCATTTCGTGAGCTTCCTGGTCTTGAGGAGCGAGGCGACGCCGCCCGGCAGGAACACCAGCGCGGCCACGAAGATGACGAAGCGTCCCACCGGCGCCCAGCCCATGCCCACGTAGGTGGCGGTCATGGATTCGAACACGCCCAGGATCAGTCCGCCCAGGATGGCCCCCAGCGTGGAGCCCAGCCCGCCCAGGATGGTGATGACGAAGGCGATGAGCGTGAACTGCGAGCCCAGCGCGGGGAACAGGTAGTAGATGGGGATGAACAGGCACCCGGCGCAGGCCACCAGCGCCGAGCCGAGGCCGAAGGTGATGACCCGCATCAGCCCCACGTTGACGCCCATGATCAGGGCGGCGTCCTTGTCCTGCGCGGTGGCGCGGATGGACTTGCCCGTGTCGGTGTGGGCCAGGAAGAACCACAGCAGCACGGTGATCACCACCGACAGCAGGAACGACACCCCCCACGGCAGCGACAGCGAGATTTCCACCGGCGTGCCCGGCCACAGGTCGGACAGGTAGAAGGCCGTGGTGGCGTAGTCCACCGGGGTGGAGCGGTAGTCCGACGTGAACAGGATGGTGGCCACGTTCTGGAGCACCAGGCCGATGCCCACGGTAAGGATGACCTGGTTGTGCGGCAGGATGGATTCCACCCGCAGCACCGGGTTCACCAGCGCCTTCTGGATCAGCATGCCGAAGGCGAACATGAGCGGCGGCGCGATGAGCAGCGACACGTACGGGTCGATGCCGAACAGCGTGAACAGCCAGAAGGCGATGTACATGGCCACCATCATCAGCTGGCCATGGGTGAGGTTGATGATCTTCATGACGCCGAGGATCAGCGTCATGCCGATGCCGATGAGCGCGTACAGGCCGCCGAGCAGGATACCGGCGACAAGGGTTTGCAGGAACACTTCGGCTTGCACCCACATGGGGCGTGACCTCCCAGTGACTGGCGGCGGGTTGTCCGTGCGGCGGCGGAAGGGGCATGCGTGATTACGCAACGGTGCGCAAACGTGCCCGAAGGGGGCGGGCGTTGCGTCCTCCGTCCTGCCGGGCCGGGTCTTGGCGAACCCGGCCCGGCAGGAGCGCGGAGGGGCGGACGGCGGACGGACGCGCGAAGGCGGGCCGTCCGGGTGGCCGGGTGTCACGCGGGGCGGGAGGCACTCCGCCGCCGCGCGGTTACGGCGTGGCGATGAGGGGCGCTACTTGCGTTCGCGCCACTTGGGGATGGGGAACACCGGCTTGGCGCTGGCGTAGCGCTCGGGCCAGATGGTCTCGTGCTTGCCGTGCAGCACCTGCAAGGCCAGGGTGTCGATGAAGTTCTGGTTCTGGTAGCCGTCGCGGCTTTCGAACTTCACCGGGCCGAAGGCGGTCATCATGTCCACGCCCTTCATGGCCGCGTTGATGTCTTCGGTGGTCAGGGCCCTGGCCCGTTCCACGGCGTCCTTGACCACGTACACCGAAGAATAGGCCAGCGCGCCGTGGTACGAGGGGTAGTCGCCGTGGGCGGCCTTGTACTTTTCGGCGAATTCGCGCGCGCCGGGGTAGCTTACCTGCGGGCTCCACAGGGTGGCGGTGACCACGAACTCGGCGGCGTCCTTGGCGTTGTCGATGAATTCGGGAATGGCGAACCCGGCCGCCCCGCCCGCGAACAGGCGCGCGTCGATGCGCAGTTCCTTGATCTGGCGCATCAGCAGGGCCGCGTCCATGACGTAGGAGACCATGTAGATGACGTCGGGGTTCTGGGCCTTGACCTGCGAGAGCATGGGCTTGAAGTCCACCGCGCCCTTTTCGTACTTCTCCTTCATCAGCACCTTGATGCCCGCCTTTTCGGCGGACTTGGCCATCTCTTCCGCGCCGGAGGTGCCGAAGTCGGACGATTCGTACAGGATGGCCATGGTCTTGGGCTTGACCACCTTGTCCATGAACGAGAGCAGGCCCGAGGCGTAATAGGCGTTGGTGGGGTTGATGCGGTAGACGTACCCGTAGTTCTGCTGGGTTATCTCGTCGGCGGCGGATGCCACCACCACGTAGGGGGTCTTGCGCTCTTCCGCCACGGCGGCCACGGCCTTGGCGCAGGCCGAGGTGTATTCGCCGAACAGCAGCGGCTGCTTCTGCACGTCGATGATCTTTTCCGCGATGGACCGCGCGATTTCGGGCTTGCCCTGCGAATCCTCGAAGCGCAGCACCAGCTTGCCGCCCTTCACGCCGCCCTTGGCGTTGATTTCCTCGGCGGCGATTTCCATGGATTTCTTGATGATTTCGCCGAACTTGGCCTGGCCGCCGGTGAGCGGCAGCGGCACGCTGAGGGCAAGGTCCGCCGCGAAGGCCGTGGCGGGCAGGACGAGGCACAGGGAAAGACACAGGGCCAGCAGGACGTTGCGCATGGTTCGACCTCCGGAAAAGTGAAGGAAACGGACGCCGCCCGGCCACGGGGCCGGGTGGGGGGCATGCGCTCACGAGGCGGCGGCACGGCGGGAGGGGGCG
>JALHHV010000041.1:0-763 GCA_022837365.1 Desulfovibrio sp.
CACCCGCACCGCCGACTTCTGCAGCCGTCTGACCGACCTGTGCGAGGAGTGCAGCTAGTGTTCGACGTCGCGTTCCTCGTGGACCGGGTGTTCCCCCAGTTGAACGCCGGGCTGTGGATGAGCGTGAAGCTCATCGTGCCCTCGGCCGTGTTCGGCCTGCTGTTCGGGGTGGTCATCGGGGTGGTGCGGGTGTTCGGCAAGCCGTGGATGCAGCGTGCCGCCAACGCCTACACCGCCGTCTTCCGGGGCGTGCCGCTGCTGGTCCAGCTGTTCATCCTCTATTTCGGCCTGCCCAACATCGGCATCTACCTCGAGCCGTACGCCGCATCCGTGCTGGGCTTCATCCTGTGCAGCGCGGCCTACAATTCGGAATACGTGCGCGGCGCGCTGCTCTCCATCCGGCAGGGACAGCTCAGCGCGGCGCAGGCCCTGGGCTTCAGCACCATGCAGACGCTGGTCTCCATCGTGGTGCCCCAGGCCGTGCGGCGCGCGCTGCCGGGCTGCGGCAACGAGGTGGTCTACCTCATCAAGTATTCGTCCCTCGCCTACGTGATCACGTGCATCGAGCTCACGGGCGAGGCCAAGGTGCTCGCGTCCCGCACCTTCCGGTTCACCGAGGTGTTCCTGGTGGTGGGCGCGTACTACCTGTTCCTTGTCACCGTGGCTTCGTGGCTGCTCCACAAACTGGAGGAGCGCTTCCACATTCCCGGGTTCGGCCGCCCGCGCCAGTAGCGCGTCGCATGCCGGGCCTGCTCTCCGGCGC
>JALHHV010000041.1:805-9387 GCA_022837365.1 Desulfovibrio sp.
GGCCGCCGTGGGCGAAGCCGCCGTGCTGCACGCCCCCGGCGAACCCTACGACCGCGACGCCTCGGAACTGCGCGCCCCCGCCGACCTGGTGGTGCTGCCCGAATCCGTGGAACAGGTGCAGGCGCTGCTGCGCTGCGCCAGCGCCCATTCCATCCCGGTCATCCCGCGCGGCGGGGGCACCGGCCTTGCGGGCGGCTGCCTTGCCATGCGCGGCGGGGTGGTGCTGTCGCTGGAGCGCATGAACCGCATCCGCGCCATCGACACCCGCAATCTGGTGGCCGAGGTGGAGGCGGGCGTCATCTCGCAGCGCGTGCGCGACGCCGCCGCCGAGCAGGGGCTGTACTACCCGCCCGACCCGGCGGGCATGGACCGTTCCACCATCGGTGGCAACGTGGCCACCAACGCGGGCGGCCCCGCCTGCGTCAAGTACGGCGTCACCCGCGACTACGTGCTGGGCGTGGAGGCCGTGCTGCCCGACGGCGAACTGCTGCGCGCCGGGGTGCGCACCCGCAAGGGCGTGGTGGGCTACGACATGGCCCACCTGCTGTGCGGCTCCGAAGGCACCCTGGGCGTCATCACCGCCCTGACCCTGAAGCTGGTGCCCCTGCCGCCCGCCACCGTGAGCATGGCCGTGGCCTTTCCCGACATGGCCGCCGCCATGCGCGGCGTGGCCGCCGTGCTGGGGTCCGGGCATCTGCCCTCGGCCATCGAATTCCTGGACCACCGCTGCATCCGCCTGCTGGGCGAACTGCTGCCCATCCCCGTGCCCGGCGACAAGCCGTCGCTGCTGATCATCGAACTGGACGGCGCCCGCGAGCAGATCGTGCCCGAGCTTGACCTGGTGGCCGCCATCTGCCGCCGGCAAGGCGCTACCCACGTGCTGCCCGCCGCCGACGAGGAGACCCGCACCCGCGTCTGGGGCGCGCGCCGTCAGGTGTCGCTGCGCATACACGACTATGCCGCGCTGTACATGTCCGAGGACGTGGCCGTGCCCCTCGGGGCCATCGCCGACCTGGTGGCCGCGCTGCCCGAGTTCGAACAGCGCTACGGCATGGAGATCTTCGCCTTCGGCCACGCGGGCGACGGCAACATCCACCTCAACGTCACCGCCCCCACCCGCGACACCCGCGACATGGTGGAACAGGGCATCGTGGCGCTGGTGGGCAAGGTGCTGGAACTGGGCGGGACCATCTCCGGCGAGCACGGCATCGGCGAGGCCAAGAAGCACCTGCTGCCGCTGGAGCTCTCCCCCGCCTCCATCCGGTTGCAGCAAGGCATCCGCCAGGTGTTCGACCCCCAGGGCATCATGAACCCCGGCAAGGTGTTCGGGTAAAAGGCATTTTTTGAGAGGAAGACGAGTCGGGAGGGGGGAGGAAACTTTTCGAGCGGCAGCCGTTAGGCGAGTCTTCGAGCCTTACGGATGGCGACAGCAGAGCTAAAGTTTCCTCCCCCCTCCCGAACTCTCCCCCTTCCTTCAAAGCTTTTCAATTGGGGGGGGCTCCGCACGGTGTACTTTGGCAAACACCGTGTGCGAGCCCGGCACGGTTGAAATGCCGCGTATGTTCCTCCGCTATTCCTTCAATTCCAGCACATGCAACCGGCTGTGCAGTTCCAGCCGGTCCTGCCGCGTCTCGAAGGTCAGGTCCAGCCGGTCGGTGCCCCGCAGGGCCTTGATGCGGTTGGTGCTGTCCAGCCCCGCCGCGATGGCGTCCACGAACCCCGCATCGAAGGCGACCAGCCGCACCCGCTGCGGGTGGCGTACCTTGCCCGCCAGCGTGGCCGCCAGTTGCCGGGCGTCCTTCTCCGTCCGGCGCAGGATGCGGAACGGCGTGTCCTCGCCCAACTTGGCCGCCACCCGGTCGGTCTTGCGCGCCGCGATGTTCCCGCAGTCCAGCCACAGCCGGATGTTCCCGGCCGCGTCCAGCGAGACCAGGTCCGGCTTGTAGTGCCAGCCCACCCCTTCCTCCACGCGCGGTTCCCATTCCCGGTACAGCAGGTACCCCAGGAACTTCAGCGCGATGTGCCACGGCACCTCGCCGGGGGCCGCGTCCAGCACGATGCGGTCGCGCACCGGCAGCGGCAGCCCCGATGCGGGCACCGGACGTGGGCCATAGTCGCCCATTTCCGGCACATGTCCGGTCCCGCATCCAGCCCCATGGCGAGGCTGCCGGGGCGGCACCTCCAGCGGGCGTGAACCAGGCAGGTGTTCGATGGTGCAGGTATATTTCATGCGGGCCTCGAAATGGCGGACTGCATGTTTCCGTTGACGTTACCGTGGGCTCAGGGTGCCACCGCGCGCGGGCCGATGCAAGCGGGCAGGACGGCGCTTTCCGGGCCGCATCCCGTCCCGTGCGTTGCGGAGCGTGGCGCGGGCGGGTATAGCCCAAGGCTGGCCGAGGCATCGTGCCATCGGGTGCCCGCGCGCCGCGTCGGCCGTTCCTTCATTTCCGCCTGCCACCGGAGCCGATCATGTCCGACATCACATCCCCGCAAGCTTCCCTGCGCGTTGCCGAGCGCGTGCGCAACATCCGCATTTCCGCCACCAAGCTCATGCCCATGCTGGCCGCCAAGGTGGGCGGCTGCGTGTCGCTGGGGCAGGGCGTGCCCTCGTTCCGCACGCCGGACCACATCGTCGAGGCCGTGTGCCGCGCCCTGCGCGACGACCCCACGGCCGGGCGCTACAGCTTGCAACCCGGCATGCCCGCCCTGCGCGAGGCCATCGCGGCGGACATCCTGGCCCGCAAGGGCGCTCGCTTCGACCCGGAAACGGAAATCGGCGTCACCGTGGGGGCCATGGAAGCCCTGGTGATGATCATGCTCACCGTGGTGGAACGCGGCGACGAGGTCATCATCCCCTCGCCGGGCTACGCCTCGCACGCCGAGCAGGTGCTGATGGCCGAGGGCGTGCCCGTGCACGTGCCCCTGCGCGCGGCCGACTGGGGGCTGGACGTGGACGCGGTGCGCGCCGCCGTCACCCCGCGCACCCGGGCCATCATCGTGTGCAGCCCCGGCAACCCCACCGGCGGGGTGTACGACGACGCCGACGTGCGCGCCCTGTGCGGCCTGGCCCTGGAGCACGACCTGGTGCTCATCGTGGACGACACTTACGACTACATGGTGTACGGCGAACAGCCGGGTTCGCCCCGTTTCCCGCCCCGCTTTTCTCCGGTGGCCCAGCCCGAGTTGCGCCGCCACGTCATCACCGTGAATTCCTTTTCCAAGAAGTACGCCCTGACCGGGTGGCGCGTGGGCTACGTGGCCGCCGACGCGGCATGGATGGCGGAACTGCTGAAGGTGCACGACGCCACGGCGGTATGCGCGCCCACCGTGTCGCAGCATGCCGCGCTGGCCGCGCTGACCGGCCCGCAGGACTGCGTGGCCGCCATGCGCGCGGCCCTGGCCGCCCGGCGCGACCTGACCTGCCGCAGGCTCGACGCGCTGGCCCCGCACTTCGCCTACGTGCCGCCGCGCGGCGCGTTCTACGCCATGGCCCGCTACACCTTCACCGACGCCGGCTCCATGGCCGTGGCCCGCCGCCTGCTGGAAGAGGCGCGGGTGATCACCGTGCCGGGCGGCTCGTTCGGCCCCACGGGCGAACGTCACTTGCGGCTGTCCTTCGGCATGGACGAGGCGGAACTGACCGAAGCCTTCGACCGTATCCAGCACTGGGTGGCGGCCCTGTAGATGGCCCGGCGCAGGATTCTCGTGAACGGCCCGGCGCGCGGGGCAGGGCCGGATCCGCTGGCGGGCACCGGCTGGCCGGAGCACGTGGGGGAACTGGCCGCCGGGAGGCATCTGGAAACGCTGGCCGTGGTGGAGGGACTGCGCGCCCAAGGCCGTATCATCCACCCCGCCCGCGCCGACGTGTTCCGGGCGCTGTGCGCCACCCCGTGGGACGCGGTGCGGGTGGTCATCCTGGGGCAGGACCCCTACCACGGGCCGGGGCAGGCCCATGGTCTGGCCTTTTCCGTGCCGGACGGCGTGCCTCTGCCGCGTTCCCTGCGCAATATCTTCAAGGAAGTGGCCGCAGACTGCGGCCAGGAATCCGGCCAGCCCGCGTGCCCGGCGGGCGATATATCCGGTGACGCACCGCTGCTCACGCCGTTCGCCAACGCGTCCGCCACGCCCCGTGAACCCTCGGGCGACCTGTCGCGTTGGGCCGCGCAGGGGGTGCTGCTGCTGAACACGGTGCTCACCGTGGAGGACGGGCAGCCCAACAGCCATGCGGGCCTCGGCTGGGAGGCGGTGACGCGGGGCATCGTGGCCGCGCTGGGCGCGCGCACGCGGCCGTGCGCCTTTCTACTGTGGGGCAGGCCCGCGCACGGGTTCGCGGACCTGGTGACCAATCCGGCGCATCTGGTGCTTACGGCGGCGCATCCCTCGCCGCTGTCGGCGTCACGCGGGTTCTTCGGCTGCCGTCACTTCTCGCGGGTCAACGCGTGGCTGATCGAGCGGGGGGAGGCTCCCATCCGCTGGTAAGCGGTGAATGAAGCGCAGGAACGTTCGCGGCGGCCGCCCTGGATTCCGGGTCGGCCGCCGTTGTCATTCCAGCGAAAAATTGTCGTCGTCGCGCCAGTGGACCATGGCGCGGGTGATGCCCATGGCCGCGTAGGCGTCCACCAGCCCGTTGGCGTGCCCCCACAGCAGCCCGCGCAACCGGCGCGGCACGCCGAAGCGCGCGGGCGGCCCCGGCAGGCGGGCCACGTGCGCAGCCACGTGGCGGCGCAGGGCTTCGGCCTTGGCCAGTTGCCCCAAGGCCGGATGCACCGGCCCGGCCAGCACCGCGTCATCCAGCCCGTCCTCCGGCGAAAGGCCCATGCGCACCACGGCCACCCCGCGCGCCCAGGCGGCCAGCAGGCCGCCGGCCAGGGCGTCCACCGTGGTTTCCAGCAGCCACGGGGCATAGTCTCCAGCCCGCCAGCGCTCGGCCAGCGGCGTGCCGCGCAGCACCAGGCAGGGATAGAAGCGCAGGAAGGCGGCCAGGGGGGGAGTCCCCCCGGTATCGGGCAGCAGGGCGGTACGCACGTCGGCGCGGAATACTTCCGGCGTCACTCCCGGCATGCCGGGCATCAACTGCACCCCCAATTCCAGCCCGGCCCCGGCCACCATGGCGCAGGCGGCGCGGGCCGCTTCTCCGGCGTACCCCCGTCCGGATGCGGACAGGGCCGCGTCGTCGAAGCTCTGCACCCCCAGTTCCACGCAATCCATGCCCGCCGCGCGCAGTCCGGCAAGATCGCGTTCCGTCACCGCGTCGGGCCGGGTGGAGCAGCGTACCCGGCAGATCACGCCGCGTTGGAGCCAGCGCCGGGCCAGGTCCAGGCAGGCGGCGCGCTCCGCTTCGGGCAGCAGGGTGAACGTGCCGCCGTAAAAGGCGATTTCCAGCGGGGCCGGGGATTTTCCGGGTTCCGGCGTGCCCCCAATGTCCCGCGCCCCGTCCATCTGCCGTGCCTCGTGCTCCAGCCGCGTTTCGGCCTGGGCCAGGGCGCGGACCACCGTGGCGGTCCCCCCGCGCTGGCCGGTCTGCACGTCCTGCGCGCAGAACACGCAGCGCGTGGGACACCCGGCGAAGGGCAGGAAAACCGGCAGGATGCGCGGCCTGTTGTGAGGCGATCCGGGCGGGGCTCCGGCCCATGTGACGGCAGGCCCGGAATCCGCGCCGCGCCTGCATTCCGGCCCGGCAGGACGGGCATTGCCGGGCCTGCGGCCGCCACAAGCGGGCTCGGGGACCGGAAAAATCAATGCCGACATGATTGCCTTGTGTTGCTGATGTGTTACTATCAAAGCGTAGTTGATGGTTCCAGCGGCGGCAATGTGCCCCTTTCCGGTCGCGCGGCCCTCCCTTTCGGGGCAGGGAGCGGGCACGGGAAAGGCAGGGCGCGCCATACTCTCTTTCCTGAAAGGGGGTTGGAGGGGGGGCCGCAGGTGCCGCCGCCATGGACGATGGCACGGAAGCCCTTGTGCCGCAAGGCGTGGCAACCCGGCATAATCTTGCAAGATTTTGCTTGCGGTCGCGTCTTTGACTGTGTATATAACTAGTTACATGCCCGCTGCTTCGCGCCGGTACGCGCGGACGAATGATTTCAAAGTGTTCCATGTGACGGAGAATCCATGTCCCAATCCGATTGCATCTTCTGCAGGATAGTGCGTGGCGAAATTCCCTGCGCGCAACTCTACGCCGACGACCACGTGCTCTCCTTTCTGGACATCGGGCCCGTCAACCGGGGCCATGCGCTGGTCGTTCCCAAGGAACACCACCGCACGGTGCTCGACATGCCCGCGCGGCTCGGCGAACACATCATCGCCGCCCAGCAGCGCGTTGGACGCGCCGTCATGGAGGCCACCGGAGCGGAAGGGCTGAACATATTCCAGAACAACTTCGCGGCGGCGGGACAGGTGGTGTTCCACGTCCACTGGCATCTGGTGCCCCGCTTTCCCGGCGACGGCCACGAACTGTGGCCGCAGGGGCAGTATGGCAGCATCGACGAGATGCAGGCGCTCGCGAAGGCCATCAGGGAACGCATGGAGTAGCCGGCAGCACCGGCCCGGAGGACAGTATGAGCGGTAAGACCCTGACCAAGGCGGAAATCGTCGATGCCATCTATGAAAAGACCGACAGGAACCGCGCCGAAGTGAAAGGCGTTGTCGAGTCGCTTCTCGGCATCATGAAGCAGGCGATCAAGAAGGATCATGCCCTGCTCATAAGCGGATTCGGCAAGTTCGAGGCCTACGACAAGAAGGCCCGCAAGGGGCGCAACCCGCAGACCGACGAAACCATCACCCTGCCCCCGCGCAAGGTCGTGGTGTTCCGCCTGTCGCGCAAGTTCCGCGCCGAACTCAACGACGAATAGCGCGTTTTCGCGCACCCGCCCGGCCACGGGCCGCAAGGGTTTTCGACGCCGCTCCCCGGCTGGGGGGCGGCGTCGGTGTTTTTCCGGGGGCAGGAATGGAGGGGAGGGCGCGCGGGCCTTGCCGCCGGAAAGGCGGTGGAGAGGGGGCGGAGCCGCGTCAGGCGGTGCGGGCGCACCGTGAGCGCGGGGTCACTCCGTCAGGCGCGCGTGCAGTCGGTGCAGGGTGCGCAGGGTGGTGTTCAGGTCCGCATCGGGAATGCCCTCGAACAGTTCGTCGCGCACGGCGACTCCCACGGCGACCACGGATGCGGCCAGCGCGCGCCCCGTTTCCGTGAGTTCCAGCAGGTTGGCGCGGCGGTCGTCCGGGTTCTGGATGCGTCGCAGGTGGCCTTCGGCCTCCAGCCTGTCGATCTGGCGGACCAGGGTGGACCCTTCGATGCCGATGTGCCGGGCCAGTTGGATTTGCGTCTGCGAACCGACCCACGCGAGGGTCCAGAGCACGCCCCCGGAGGCGAGGGTGAGCCCCAGCGGTTTCAGCCGCTGGTCCATGCGCGTGCGCCAGGCGCGGGACAGATCGCCCACGAGGGAGCCGAGGCGGTGCGAGGTGCGGGCATCCGGAAGGTCGTCGTCGGGCGGCATGGCGCTCCTGCTGGCTGAGGTGACCGGGCGTGCACATCCGGGATATGTGGCGGCCCCGCGCGTTGTCAATGTCTGCGCGAGGTCGGGGCACGACGACGCTTGGCCAGGCGAGGCCCGGGCTAAAAATCGTATCGCAGGCGCAGGAACAAGGCGGGCGCGTCGTCCAGGTCGTGGGTGTCCCTCTCTTCGCCGTCCTTGTCGTAGACGCCCATTTCGCGCCGGGTCAGGTACTCCGCGCCCAGGGTCAGGGTAAGGTCTTCCAGCGGGGTGATGTCGATGTAGCCGCCGAGGGTGAGGGACGAGGTCTTCATGTACCCCTCGCGCTCCACGGGGCTGTCGTCGGCCAGGCGGTAGGTGGTGCCTTCCAGGCGGCCGCCCAGGCGGAATGAGAAGATGTCCGAGGTGCGATAGCGCAGCATGGTTTCGGGAATGCCCACCGTGGCCGAAAAGCCGGGGTCGTGCTGGTTGCCCCAATCGGCTGCGGCAAGGGGCATGGCCCGCACACCGATGGGGTGCGCCCAGGCGGCAACGCCACCGCGCAGGCGGACGTCGCCCAGCGCCCAGGTAAGCCCGGCCGAACCGGAAACGCTCCAGGCGTCGTCCATTTCCTCTTCCCAGCCCGCGCTCACGGCCGTACCGGCGAACCAGCCCAGTCCACCGACGCCCGACTGGCCGGAGATGTCAGCGCGCAGACGCAGCAGGTGCAACTGTTCCCATGGGGTGTCGCCCTTGCCGAAGGGCAGGTCGCTGGTGTCCGACCAGTCGTATCGGCGGTTCAGGTATTCGACGCCGAACCAGCGGTAGCGAATGGCCGCCCCCGTTTCGGTGACGGAAACGGAGCCGCCGCCGTCCACGTCGGCCTCGCCCACGGCGCGGCCCGTTACCGACACGTCGAAGTCGTTGTCGGCGGCATGGGACGGGGAAGCGGCAAGGCAGCAGGCCGTCCCCAGCAACAGCGCAGACAGGCGGACGAGGCAGGCGGTGCGCCCCAGGGCGGCGAAAATCGGACGGGACATGAACGGCTCCTGCATGCAGCGCGTGGGATGCACGCCGTGTTGCGGTTGACGAACGGGGAAGCGTCGAAGGGTGGTGCGG
>JALHHV010000488.1 GCA_022837365.1 Desulfovibrio sp.
ACAGGGCGCGCAGCCGCGCCGCGCGCACCATGGATTCGTAGATCTGGGCTTCCAGCAGTTCGCGGGTGTCCACCAGCCCTTCGCGGTAGGCGCGCTCGGTAAGGGCGCGGCTTTCCAGGGCCACGGCCACGGTTTCCGCGCCGATGGCGGCCTGCCGGGCGGCGCGGCGTTCCTGGAGCACCGCGTCTTTCACGCACAGGGCCACGCCCTCGCGCAGCAGCACCCGCTGGTGGGCCAACTGGCGCAGCCGGGCACGCATTTCCTCCACCCGCGCCCGGGTGCGGAAACCTTCGAACAGCGGCAGTTCCACGGTCAGGCCGGTGGCGCCGTGGGTGCGTTCGCCCTCGGCCACCAGACCGCCGTCGTAGGAATTGGTCACCGTGGACAGGGCACCGAACAGCGAGACCACGGGCAGGTATTCGCCGGTGGCGTCGTCCAGCCGGGCCTCCGCCGCGCGCACCCCAGCGTCGAAACGGGCCAGGTCCAGGTTCAGGCGGTAGGCGTCGGCCACGGAATCCTCCAGCACGCCGGGGTCGGGCGCGGCGGGCAGTTCCGTGTCCGCCACCCGCACCCGGCCGTCCCACGGCAGGCCCATGGTGTTGGCCAGGGCCGATTCGGCCAGTTCCACGTTGGAGTCCAGTTCCGCCAGCCTAGTCCGCATGCCGGAAACGGCCACCTGGGCGCGCAGCCAGTCGGTCTTGCGCACCCGTTGCGAACCGCCCCTGTAGAAATGCTCGGCCACGTCGCGGGTGGCCTCGAACCGCTGCACCGTCTCGCGCCCCAGGTCGCGCAGGGCTCGCGCCAGGACCACCCCGTGGTAGCGGACGGTCACGTCGTGCACCAGTTGCAGGGCTGTCTGGCGCACGTCACCCGCCGCCGCGTCGCGCCCAGCCACGGCCTCGCGCACGCGGGCCTCGCGGCGGCCGCCGTCGTACAGCAGCAGGCCCAGGTCCGCCCGGAACTCCCCGATGTCGCGGTCGGCAAGGCGGATGCGCCGTTCGGGCACGGTGGTGCGCATGGTCATGGGGCCGCCGCCCATGTCCACGGTGTAATCGAAGGAATCTTCCGGATAGACGAAGACCGGGTCACGATCCAGCCGCGTCTGGGTGGAGGATACGGTGAGTTGCGGCCAGTAGGCCGAAAGGGCCTGGCGATGCTGGGCCTCGGCTATGGCCAGCCCCTCGCGCGCGGCGGCCGGGCCCGCATTGTTGCGCAGGGCCACGGCGATACACTGGTCCAGCGTCAGGGGCTGGGGCTGGTCCGCGTCGCCCGCCATGGACGTGGCCGCGCCCAAAGGGACCAGCCACAACAGCGCCGCCAGCAGCACGCCAGCAGCAACGCCACCCCCGCCCCCCGGCCGCGCGGCGCGGGCCGCGCCTGTGCCGCCGCCCCGCCGGATGTCCGGCTGTGGGTGCGGCGGGGATGCGGCGGGACTGGATTCATGTCGGGGCACTTCCTTGCGGACGCGAAGGTACTGCGGCAGGCGCGGGAAACTTCCGGCGGCACCGCCGTGCGGGGTACGGCGGCCCTTTGGGGCTGTAGGGCGCACACCCGCCATCCCCATGCACGGGAACCATGCATGCTGGTTGGTTGATTAGTGACATGGCCCTTCGCGGGCCGTCAAGATTGCGGGAGGGGTTTATGGGG
>JALHHV010000489.1 GCA_022837365.1 Desulfovibrio sp.
CCGCGCAGCGGGTGCTGGTCATCGGCGGCGACAGGAACTACCCGCCCTACGAATACCTGGACGACAAGGGCCAGCCCACCGGCTTCAACGTGGACCTTTCGCGCGCCGTGGGAGAGGCCATGGGCGTGCCCGTGCGGTTCGTGCTCATGGACTGGTCGCGCCTGCACGACGCCCTTGCCGACGGCACGGTGGACGCCCTGCAACGCACCCCGTACTCCAACCTGTGGCTGCGCGAGGCGGAACTGACCCCGCCGCACACCACCATCAACCACGCCATTTTCGCCCGCAAGGGCACGCCCGCCGTCTCATCGCTGGAGGAACTGGCCGGAAGGAAGGTCATCGTCCACCCCGGCGGCAGCATCAACGACATTCTCGACGGCATGGGCTACGAGAAGGACCTGATTTTCTCCAAGACCCCCGTGGGCGGGCTGCGCCGTCTGGCGGGCGGCGAGGCCGACTACGCGGTGGTCGCCATGCTGCCCGGCATGTTCACGCTGGAGCATGACGGCATCGACAACGTGCGCGTGGTGGCGAAAAGCGTCACCAGCCAGCCCTACGGCTTTGCCGTGCGCCACGGCGACGAGGCCACCCTGGCCCTGCTGGGCGAAGGTCTGGCCCTGGTCAAGCAGTCCGGCCGCTATCAGGAACTGCGCCGCAAGTGGTTCGGCGTCATGGACACGGAAGGCATCTCCGCCCGGATGGTGGCGCGCTATGCGGCCGTGGTGCTGGGGCCGCTGCTGCTTCTGCTGTGCGCGGCGGCGCTGTGGACGCGCGCGCTCAAGCGGCAGGTGGACCAGCGCACCCGCTCGCTGTCCGACGCACTTTCGCAACTGCGCGAGAACCAGCAGCAACTGGTGCAGGCCGACAAGATGGCCGCCCTGGGGGTGCTGGTTTCCGGCGTGGCGCACGAGATCAACAATCCCAACGGGTTGATCCTGGTCAACGTGCCCATCCTCAAGAAGCTGAACGCGGAAGCCATGCGCGTGCTGGACGAGGTGTACCGCGAAAAGGGCGATTTTCCGCTGGGCGGCAGCAGCTATTCGCGCATCCGCGACAAGCTGCCCCGCATCGTCGAGGTGGTGGAGGAAAGCGCCCAGCGCATCCGGCGCATCGTGGACGACCTGCGCGACTTCTCGCGCGTGGCCCCCGCCAGCGACCACCAGTCCTTCGACCTGGGCGAGGTGGCGCAAAAGGCCGTCCGGCTGGTGGGCAGTTCCATCCACAAGGCCACCGCGCGTTGCGACACGCACTTCGCCCCCGGCCTGCCGCCCGTGTGGGGCAACCCCTCGCGCATGGAGCAGGTGGTGGTCAACGTG
>JALHHV010000042.1:0-9713 GCA_022837365.1 Desulfovibrio sp.
TCAATCATCTGCATCAGCGCGGGCGCGTCCATGGGATCGGTTCTGCGATGGGTTTTCGGCCTGATGCTGAACGGCGTCTTTCCGCCCATCCCCCTCGGCACGGTGGCGGCCAACCTGCTTGGAGGCTATTGCATAGGCATTGCCGTAAGCGCCTTCAACGCATTTCCCCACCTGGCGCCGGAATTGCGCCTGCTGGTGATTACCGGCTTTCTCGGCGGACTGACGACGTTCTCCACGTTTTCCGCCGAGGTGGGCGCGCTGTTGCAGGGGCAACGCATCATGACGGCCGTCGCCGCCATCACGCTCCATGTGGTTGGTTCCCTCTTGATGCTGTTTCTGGGGATGGGAACCTTTGCCGCTCTCAGGACAATCTTGCGATAGGAGACGACACATGCACGGCTACCAGCTCACCTTCTTCACCCAGCAGGGGCGCACGCACGGAATGTTGAGCATAGCGGAATGGCTGCTCAGGGAAGCCAGGGAGATCGGCATCAAGGGAGCCACCGTTGCCGCCGCGCAGGGCGGCTACGGCCGCGACGGCAGATACCATTCCACCCGTTTCTTCGAGTTGGGGGAACAGCCGGTGGAAGTGACCATGGCGGTCGGCCCCGAGCAGGCGAAGCAGTTGTTCGCCAGAATCGGGGAAGAGGACCTCAGGATTTTCTACATGAAGATTCCCGTGGAATTCGGCATCACGGGAGAGGACCCCAGCGTGGCCAGCCCCAGAAAGATGAAGAACCCCGCGCCGTCGGTGAGCGCGGTCAGGAAGATGCTGGACGCCTGCGCCGGGTCGCGCCCCACGGCCCGCAGGATGAGCGGGATGGACGCCCCGGCCAGCGCGCCCAGCAGCATGTCCAGCAGCAGCGCCAGCGACATCACCGAGGCCAGCTTCCACGACCCGGAGAACGCCCACACCGCGCACAGCACCAGCAAGGCCACGATGGCCCCGCTGGACAGGCCGATCTTGGCCTCGCGCAGCACCGCCCACCACGCCTTGCGCCGGTCGAACCGCTCCACCGCCAGTTGCCGGATCATCACCGCCAGCGCCTGCTGCCCGGTGTTCCCGGCCTGGTTGGCCACCATCGGCATCAGCACGGCCAGCACCGCCATCTGGGCGATGGACCCTTCGAACATGTACACCACCGACGCCGACACCGCCGAGTTCAGCATGTTGATGACCAGCCACGGCAGCCGCTTCAGCACCGATTCGTGCCACGGCGTGTCCACGCTTTCGTCCGTGCCCGCGCCCACCATGCCCAGCATGTCCTCGGACGCCTCGTCGTGGATGATGTCGATGATGTCGTCGTGGGTGACCACGCCCAGCAGGCGGCCCTCGTAGTCCACCACGGGCATGGCCATGAAGTTGTAGTGGCCCAGCAGGTGCGCCACCTCTTCCTTGTCCTGGTCGAACAGCACCGAGATCAGGCCCTGGTTGCGCACCTCGTCCTTCAGCCTGTTGCCGGGCTTGCAGAGCATGATGTCGCGCAGCGAAAGCACGCCCACCAGCCGGTCCTGCTCGTCAACGACGTACGCGTAGTAGGGGATTTCCTTGTCCTCGATCTCGGCGCGGATCTGCGAGATGGCCTGGTCGGCGGTCAGGCCCTGGTCGAGGATGATGATCTCGGTGTTCATGACCCCGCCCGCGGTATCCGGGTCGAAGGCCATGAGATGGCGGATTTCCTCGGCGTCCTCGGTTTCGAGGCTGCTCAGCAGGACGTCGCGGTGGTCCTCGTCCAGTTCGTCCAGCACGTCGGCCGCGTCGTCGGGCGACATCTCGGACAGGATCTGGGCGGCCACGTCGGCGTCGAGGTTTTCCAGCAGGTCGACGCGCACGTGCTCGTCAAGCTCGGCCAGGGCGTCGGCGGCGTCCTCGGCGGGCAGGTGGCGCAGCACGCACACCTGGCGCTCCAGCGAAAGATTCTCCAGATGGTCGGCGACGTCGGCGGGGTGGGCGAATTCGGCATCCTCGCCCGGCGTGGCGGGGTCGCGGCATTCCTCGGGCAGCACGATGGTCCGGCAGGCGTCCCCGTCGTCGCGGGGGGCGCCTTCCACGCATTCGCGGTCGTGCTCGTGCCCGTGTTCCTGCCCGGTCATGGAATTCCCTCGCTGCATGGCGCGCCCTGTCCCCCCCTCACATGCCCGGCCCGCGTGGCGGGTTCGCGACATCGGCTTGACGAAACCGGGGTGGGCTCCTACTACACGGCAAGCGCCATTTCCGCCGTTTTTCGCGCCCCCGCCGCACAGGCGCGGCGCGGGGCACCCTGCGTGTACCATCTAGCCAGTGGCGGCACAATCCATGTCATCGCATACCGTACCGGATTTCGACACCTTCTTCGCGGGGCAGCCCCGCGAGCACCTGCTGGCCGCCATCGACCTGGCCCTGCTGGAAGACGGCCCGGACCTGACCAGCGACGCCGTGTTCGGCCCCGTGGACCGGCTGGCGGCGGAAATCGTGGCCAAGCAGCAGACCCTGGTGGCCGGGCTGCCCGTTGCCCCGCTGGTGATGGAGCGCTGCGCCGCCCTGCTGGAAAGCCCGGTTGTGGGCGGCTGGACCTGGAACCCGCACACCGCCGACGGCGACGAACTGTCCCCCGGCGCCATCGCCGCCGACATCGAAGGCCCGGCGCGGCTGGTGCTGAAGGCGGAACGGGTCATCCTGAACTTCATCTGCCACATGTCCGGCATCGCCAACCTGACGCACCGCTACGCGCGTGAACTGGAAGGCACGGCCACCCGCCTGCTGGACACCCGCAAGACCCTGCCGGGGCTGCGCTTTCCCGAAAAATACGCCGTGCTGGTGGGCGGCGGGCAAAACCACCGCCGCACCCTGGCCGAAATGCTGATGCTGAAGGACAACCACATCGACGCGTCCGGGTCCATCACCGCCGCCGTGGCCGCCCTGCGCGCGGCCTACGCGCCCTGCCCGCCCATCGAGGTGGAATGCCGCACCCCGGACGAGGTGCGCGAGGCCGTGGCCTGCAAGGTGGACCGCATCATGCTGGACAACATGGACCTTGCGCTCCTGCGCGAGTCGCTTACACTGGTGCCCCCCGGCATCGAAACCGAGGCCAGCGGCGGCGTCACCTTGGAAACGCTGCGTTCACTGGCCGAGGCATCCCCCCACGGGCCCGATTTCGTCTCCGTGGGCAGGCTTACCCACTCCGCCCCGGTGGCGGACTTCAGCATGCGCATACGCAAGGCATGACATGACCGCACAGCAGTCCCAGAAGGAGCGCATCGCCGCGCTGCGCGCCGCGCTCGGCCCCAACCTGACCATCATGGGCCACCACTACCAGCACGAATCGGTCATCCGGCACACCGACCTGCGGGGCGACTCGCTGGAACTGGCCCGCCGCGTGGCCACCATAGACGCCGCCAGCATCGTGTTCTGCGGGGTGTACTTCATGGCCGAATCGGCCGCCCTGCTGGCGCGCCCCGGCCAGAAGGTGTACCTGCCGGAGCATTCCGCCAACTGCGTCATGGCCCAGATGGCCCCGGCCGAACGGGTGGACGCGGTGCTGCGCGCCCTGTCGGCCGACGGCCGCAAGGTGGTGCCGCTGGCCTACGTGAACACCTCGCTGGCGGTGAAGGCCGTGGTGGGGCGGCACGGCGGCGCGGTGTGCACCTCCGCCAACGCGCGCACCATGCTGGAATGGACCCGCAGGCAGGGCGACGCCGTGCTGTTCCTGCCGGACAAGAACCTGGCCCGCAACACCGCCAACCTGCTGGGCATTCCCGAAGACAAGCGCCACATGCTGGACGTGCGCGCGGCCAGCTTCGCCGCCGACGCGCTGTCCGGCGAGGCCCGCCGGGCGGAACTGTTGATCTGGCCCGGCTGCTGCGCCATCCACGCCCGGTTCAACCTGCGCCAGATGGAAACCGCCCGCGCCGCCCACCCCGGCTGCCGCATCGTGGTGCACCCGGAATGTTCGCCAGAGGTGGTCAACGCCGCCGACGCCGCCGGGTCCACCACCGCCATCATCCGCTTTGCCGACGAGGCCCCGGACGGCTCCACCGTTATCGTGGGTACGGAAATCAACCTCGTGCGGCGTCTGGCCCGCCAGCATGCCGGGCGGCTGACCGTGCTGCCCCTGCTGGAAAGCGCCTGTTCGCACATGGCCCGCGTGACCGAGCCCAAGCTGCTGCGCACCCTGGAAGGGGTGGCGGCAGGCACGGAAACCCCGGTCACGGTGCCCATGGACCTGCACGAACCCGCCAGGGCCGCCCTGCAACGCATGCTGGACGCCTGTGCCTGAGCGGGCGTAGAGAGTACGGACGGCCCGCGCGACGCCCGCCGACAACGGGGCGTCGCGCGGGCCGACCAGCATCCTGCGCCCGGCAGGGGCCGGGGCCCGGAATCCGGAAGGCCCGGCGCCCGAACGCCGCACCGCATCCCCCACTCCCTCCTCTTCGCAAGGGACGCGCCATGAACAATTCCACCTACCGCCTGCACACCCCGGTCCTGGTCATCGGCTCGGGCATCGCCGGGTGCACCGCCGCGCTCACCCTGGCCGACCGGGGCATGGAAGTCACGCTCATCAACAGCGGCCAGCACCTGGACAGCGGCAACTCGGCCCTGGCCCAGGGCGGCATCGTGTTCCGCGCGGGCGACGACGACCCCCGCCTGCTGGAAACCGACATCCTCATCGCCGGGCACCGCCACAACCACCTGCGCGCGGTGCGCCACATCGCCCGCAACGGCCCCAAGGCCGTGCAGGACATTCTGGTGGACCGGCTGCACATTCCCTTCGCCAAGGGCCGCACCCCCGAATGCGAATGGGACCTGACCATGGAGGGCGGCCACGGCGCGCACCGCATCCTGCACTGCGCCGACTACACCGGCCGGGCCATCATGGACGGGCTGATGGCGGCGGTGAACGACGCCCCCAACATCCGCGTGCTGTCGGAACGCACCGCCGTGGACCTGCTGACCAGCCACCACCACGCCCGCAACAACGAATTCCGCTACCAACTCAACAACCAGTGCGTGGGGGCCTACGTCTTCAACGAGCAGTTGCGCCGGGTGGAGACCATTCTTGCCGACATCACCGTGCTGGCCACCGGCGGCATCGGGCAGGTGTACCTGCACACCACCAACAGCCCGGCCTGCATCGGATCGGGCGTCGCCATGGCCAGCCGCGCCTTCGTCCGCACCGAAAACCTGGAGTACGTGCAGTTCCACCCCACCGCCCTGCTGCACCGCAGCTCGCGCCGGTTCCTGGTCACCGAGGCCATGCGCGGCGAGGGCGGGCGGCTGGTCAACGGCAGCGGCGAGCACTTCATGGAGCGCTACGACCCCCGCGCCGACCTTGCCCCGCGCGACATCGTGGCCCGGTCCATCGTGGAGGAAATGCTGCGCAACGGCGAGGAATGCGTGTACCTGGACGCCCGCCACATGGAGCAGGACCCGGCGGAGCGCTTCCCCACCATCTTCGCGCGGTGCCTGGAACTGGGCATCGACATCCGGCGCGACCTGATCCCCGTGGTGCCTGCCGCACACTACTTCTGCGGCGGCATCCTCACCGACCTCACGGGCCGCACCACCCTGGAACGGCTGTACAGCGTGGGGGAATGCAGCTGCACCGGCGTGCACGGGGCCAACCGCCTGGCCTCCACATCGCTGCTCGAAGCGCTGCTGTGGGGCCGCACCGCGGCGGAAGACATCGCCAGGCGCTCCGGCGGCCAGCGCGGCCTTGGCAAACGCCTGCGCGATTCCATTCCCGACTGGCAGTCCTCGGGCGACGAACGCAACGACGACCCCGCCCTCATCGCGCAGGACTGGGCCACCATCCGCCACACCATGTGGAACTACGTGGGCATCACCCGCACCCGCAGCCGGTTGCAACGCGCCTTCGAAGACCTGCGCGACCTGTCGCGCCACCTGCACGACTTCTACAAGCGCACCCCGCTCTCCAAACCCCTCGTGGACCTTTTCCACGGCTGCCAGACCGCCTACATGGTGACCATGGCGGCGCTCAGGAACAAGCAGAGCCTGGGGTGTCACTACCGGGTGGATTAGGTTTTCATTGTGGATCGGGCTTCATTTTTTGTATGCCTCCGGCGGGCAGGGGGATTCTCCCCCTGCACCCCTTTAACGAAAAGAACCGCCCAATGGGCGGTTCTTTTCGTTTTGGTGAGCTGATGCCACACAATATCCCTTTTTGGGGGTGCCGGGGGAGAATCCCCCTGCCCGCCGGAGGCTTCCAAAAAACAAACCCCTACACAAACAAATTATTGATGCGGCACGCGGCGCAGGCCGCGCCGAACCCGTTGTCGATGTTGACCACGGTGACGCCGCTGGCGCACGAGGTGAGCATGCCGAGCAGCGCGGAGAGCCCGGCGAAGTTGGCGCCATAGCCCACGGAGGTGGGCACGGCGATGAGCGGTTGCGAAACGAGGCCGCCCACCACGCTGGTCAGCGCGCCTTCCATGCCCGCCACCACGATGAGCACGCGGGCCTTGCGCAGTTCGTCCAGCCGGTCGAACAGCCGGTGCACGCCCGCCACCCCCACGTCGGAGATGATCCACGCCTTGCTGCCCAGCATTTCGCAGGTCACGCGGGCCTCTTCGGCCACGGGCAGGTCCGAGGTCCCGGCGGTGATGATGCCGATCTCGCCCGGCTTGAAGGCCAGTTCGCCGTGCAGCATGGTCAGGGTGCGGCCAAGGGCGTTGTAGCTGGCCTCGGGGCAGGCGGCCAGCACGTGCTCCGCCATTTCCGGCGAGACGCGGGTAGCCAGCACGTGGCTGAGGCCGCGCAGCCGGGTAAATATCTCCGCCACCTGCTGGGGGGTCTTGCCCGCGCCGTAGACCACCTCCGGAAAGCCGTTGCGCAGCTTGCGGTGCAGGTCGAAGCGGGTGTGGCCCATTTCAAGGTACGGCAGGTCGCGCAGTTGCGACATGCCCTTGTCCACATCGATGGTGCCCGCGCGGATGCCTTCCAGCAGGTCGCGCAATGCGTCGGTCCTGTCCATGTCGTCTGTCCGTCGTTGCGGCGCGCCGCACGGGCGCTGCCGGTATCGTTATCAAAACCATGCTGGGGGGCTGTTTCAAAATTAGGATTTTCGTTCGTTGGCAAGAAAAACAAGCCTGCCATGAGGGAGAAATGGCAGGCGATGTTTGACGACGCCAACGGGCGAAAGGACAATTTTGAAATAGCCCCTATCGGGCCTTGCCGATGGCCAGATACACGTCGGCAAGGGGGATGGAGTGCTTGCGCGCCAGCGCCTTGCAGTCTTCCAGTTCCGGCTTGGCGCGCAGCACTTCGCCGTCCAGCAGGGCCTGCTTCATGGTCACGGGGCCCAGCGGGGTTTCCAGCCGTTCGAAGCGCGTTTCCAGCACGATCTTGTCGATGGGCACGCTCTTGATGCCCAGCGTGGTGGTGTGCCGGAACAGCAGCCGCGCGAAGCGCTCCTGCTCGTGCCGGGCGCAGAGCAGCGAAACGCAGGTGGCGGGCCGCCCCTTCTTCATCATGATGGGGGTGAAGTGCACGTCCATGGCGCCTTCTTCCATCAACAGTTCCATGGCCACGGCCAACTGCTCGGCGGTCATGTCGTCGATGTTGCATTGCAGGAGGCGCGCGGGCTCGGAGGGCAATTCTCCGGCTGCCGGAAACGCGGAGGAAGACGCGGCGTCGGCGGCGCGCCCCGCGTGTGCCTCATCCACCTCGGCCAGATGCACCCGCAGCAGGTTGGGCAGTTCGGTGTCGCGGTGGCCGATGCCGTAGCCGGTGCGCTGCACGGCCATGCGCGGCGCGGCGGTGAACCGGCGCACCAGCGTGGCCAGGATGGCCGCGCCCGTGGGGGTGGTGGTCTCGTGCGGGCTGGCCCCACGCGTGGTGGGAATGCCCGACAGCAGTTCCGCCGTGGCCGGGGCGGGCACGGGCATCAGCCCGTGGGCGCAGCGCACGAAGCCGCCGCCAAGCTCCACGGGCGAAGCCCAGGCCGCGTCCACGCCCAGGCGGTGGTAGCAGATGGCCGCGCCCACGATGTCCACGATGGAATCGGTGGCCCCCACCTCGTGAAAATGCACCTCGTCCACCGGCTTGCCGTGCACCTTGGCCTCGGCCCAGTGATGATGGCCTCTATGTCCGGCAGGTTGCGCTGCGGCGGGTGGTGGTGATCATGGGAATGGTGGTGGCCGTGGCTGTGATCATGCCCATGGTCATGGCGCCCGTGCTGGTGGTGCTCATGATCATGAGGCTCATGGCCGTGCGCATGGCCGTGCCCCCCATCCTGCCCGCAGTCCTGGCCTTCGTGCGCCAGCACCACGTCCACCCGCAGGCCGGAAATGCCCTTGCGCATGTCCGGGGTCACCCGCAGTTCGAACTCGTGGTCCAGCCCCAGCTTCGAAAGCTCGGCCCGCAGGTATTCGGGTTCCACGCCAAGGGACAGCAGCGCGGCAAGGTGCATGTCGCCGCTGATGCCCGCGAAGCAGTCGTAAAACAGTATCTTCACGCCAACAATCCTCCGGCCGGGGAGATATCCCGCAGCCCGGCCGGGTCGTACTCTGGCCGGGCTGCGGGGCATTCTTTCGTGGTTCGCGCGAGGCAGCCCCTACAGGGTGCGGCGTATCATCTGCCGCCCCGCCTCCTGCAACTGGGCGAAGTCCGGCCCTTCCAGTTCGGCGGCCAGTTCGGCCAGCACGTCCGGAATGGCGATGTGCTGCGGACAGTTTTCCACGCACTGCCCGCAGGCCACGCACTGCGAGGCGTATCCGGGGCCCTCGCCGCCGATCTCGCCGCTCATGCGCATGGCGTACAGGAACTTGCCTTCCTCAATGTTACCGAACATGTGCATCTTGTTGTAGGTCTCGAAGCACATGGGAATGGCGACGCCCATGGGGCACGGCATGCAGTAGCCGCAGCCGGTGCAGCGCACCTTCATCAGTTCGCGGTATTTGGCGCTGGCGCGGGCCACCAGTTCGAGGTCGCGCGGGCTCATGGCCCCGGCCTCGGCTGAACCGGCGATGGCAAGGTTCTCCGCGATGTGCGCTTCCTCGTTCATGCCGGACAGCACCACCGTCACCTCCGAGTGGTTCCATATCCAGCGCAGCGCCCATTCCACCGGGGTGCGCCGCACGGGCGATTCGTCCCAGATGGCCTGCACGGCGGGCGGCGCGGTGATCAGGCCCAGGTTGCCGCCGCGCAACGGCTCCATGATGATCACCCCGATGTCCTTGCCCGCCGCGTAGCGCAGCCCTTCGGTGCCCGCCTGATAGGTCTCGTCCAGGTAGTTGTACTGGATCTGGCAGAACACCCAGGGGTAGACGTCGATGATGCGCTTGAAGTCTTCCGCCAGGCCGTGGAACGAGAACCCGGCGTTGGCGATGCGCCCGTCGGCCTTGGCCGCGTCCAGAAATTCCAGCACGCCCAGCCCGTGCACGGTGTCCCACAGGGGGCCGTCCAGGGCGTGCACCAGATAGTAGTCGATGCACGAAACGCCAAGGCGCTCCAGTTGCGCGTCGAGGTAGCGGTCCATGTCGGCGCGGTCCTCGACCAGCCAAGAGGGCAGCTTGGTCGCCACCCTGACCTTCTCGCGGTAGCCGTCGCGCAGGGCCTTGCCGAGCACGATCTCGCTCTCGCCGTTGTGGTACGGCCACGCCGTATCCACGTAGTTGACCCCGCCGTCGATGGCGCTGCGGATCTGCGCGATGGCGCGGGCCTCGTCCACCTTGCCGTCCCGCATGGGCAGGCGCATGCAGCCGAAGCCCAGCGC
>JALHHV010000042.1:9723-18201 GCA_022837365.1 Desulfovibrio sp.
CCGCCGGGGCCGCCATCCCCGCCGCGCGCCATTCCGGCGAATGCAGCCGAAACGTCGCGGGGGATGTTCGATGCTCCGTGAAATAAACGGACCGTGCCCGGAAGAGAAGGCACATTCCTGCCAAACTCTTGCCTGATCCTGCAACGGGTGGCAGAAACACGTCAAATCGGTTACTGTCCGGAACATGGGCTACGAGGCCCACTGTTTTCCGCCATGGAGGATACATGCGTGAAATAGCTGAACTGATGGGCAGACTCGCCACCAACGAGGGCAAGACGGAAACAGGGCTGCCCGGCGTGGGGCTGTACAAAACCTCCGGCTCCATCCACCGGGCGCCGCTGCTGTACCGGCAGGGGCTGATCATCCTGGGCCAGGGGGCCAAGCTGGTGCACTTCGGCGGGCGGGTCTACCAGTACGACCAGGACCACTACCTGGCCCTCAGCGTGCCCATCGCCGCCGAATGCGAGGCCGTGGCCACGCCGGAAAAGCCCCTGCTCTCCCTGACCGTGGACATCGACCTCGGCGTGCTCAATCAACTCATAGATCAGATAGAAGACCGTATCGACTACCGGTCGCTGACGCAAGGGTGCACCCACCAGGGGCTGTTCCTGGCCAGGGCCGACACCGCGTTCAAGAACACGGTGCTGCGCCTGCTGTGGGCGCTGTCCTGCCCGCTGGAAACGCAGGTGCTGGGGCCGGGGCTGGTGCGCGAACTGCTGTTCCGGGTGCTGTGCGGCGAGAACGCGGCGGCCCTGCACGCGCTGGTCACCAGAAACACCAACATGTCGCGCATCGAGAAGGCCCTGAAGCAGATCCACGGCAACTTCGCCGAGCCGTTCAACGTGGACCAGCTGGCCGGGTTCGTGAACATGAGCCCGTCCACCTTCCACCGGGCCTTCAAGGACGTGACCTCGTTCTCGCCCATCCAGTACCTGAAGCGGGTGCGCCTTAACAAGGCGCGCAGCCTGCTGCGCGAGGACGGCGTGCGCGCCAGCGAGGCGGCGCGCATGGTGGGCTACGAAAGCGTTTCGCAGTTCAGCCGGGAATTCCGCCGCTACTTCGGCATCAGCCCCAGCCACGCGGGCGGACTGGCGGGGGAATGACCCGTGTGGATGCGGATACGCCGCGTGCAAGGGTCATGCGAACGGTCCGGAACTACAGGAGATAATCGCGCACCACGATGATTCCCGTCCACAACTGCCACAGGGCCAGCACCACCAGCAGCAGGTTGTTGACGCCATGCACCAGCGGCAGCAGCTTGCGGCGCTTCTTCACCACGTCCATGCGCTGCCCGGTGAAGTAGCCCACCGCGCACAGCGGCACCATCAGCAGGCCCACCCAGGCGTGCGCGCCGGTCAGGAACATGTTGGACCACTCCAGCCTGGCCACGGCCAGCCCCAGCAGCGAACCGGCCGCCCAGACGGCCAGGGCCACGGTGCCCCATTTGACGTGCGCCTTCCACGGAAAAACCAGCTTGCGGCCCATGTGCGAGGACTGAAAGCGTATCCAGCCAAAATACGTGGCATACAGGCCGATGAGCGTGGCGACGAACTGCAGGACGGGGTGAATCCAGACCATGGGGGCTCCCGGTGCGGATGTAGTGGGAAGAGGGATGATTCCTATGCTTAGAATAAAGGCAGCATCCGGTCCAGCAGCAACAGCAGCATGAGCGCGGGCATGGCCGCGTCGGCGGCGCGCAGGGCCAGCCTCCCGCCGCCGCAAGCCGGAGTTTCCGATGTGCGGCGCATCCGGGCCGACACCGCCAGCAGGGCCACGCCCAGCAGCACCACCCCGGCGCGGAGCAGCGGGGCATGCAGCAGGGGAAACACCGGCAGCATCAGCACGGCCACGGCGTAGGCGTGGTACCATACCCGCAGCAGCCTGTCGTAGCGCGCGGCGGCGAACTGGGCGGGCGGCACGGGCAGCCCGGCCCGCACGTAGTGGATGCGCTCGCGCTGGGCGCGCAGCCAGAAATGGGGCACCTGCCACAGCACGTACACGCCGTACAGCAGAATGGCCACGGGGTCGCGCGGGTCGCCGCCTGCCGCCATCCAGCCCAGCAGGGGCGGCATGGCCCCCACCAGCGCGCCCGGCAGCAGGGCGAAGGATGTCACCCGCTTGAGCGGCGTGTACACCCCGTTGTAGGCCACGGCGATGCCCGCCCCCACCAGGGCCAGTTGCAGGCCGGACACCGGGGAAGCCGCATGCAGGCACCCCAACGCCGCCGCGAACGACACCACACCGATGCCCACGGCCGCCCCCGGCGTCATGCGCCCGGAGGGCAGCGGCCGCCCCGCCGTGCGGGGCAGCAGCGCGTCGATGTCGCGTTCCTGGACCTGATTCCACGCCGAGCAGGCCGCGGCCAGCAGCATGGCCCCCGCCACCACCCACGCCAGCGCACCCGCCGGACCGGCCTGCCCGATCTGCCCGACCTGTCCGGCAAAAGGCAGTGGCACGGCCAGCAGGAAGCCGAAGGCCGTGGCCGCGCCCACCATCAGGGTCACGTTCAGGCGCAGCAGCAGGCGCAGGTCATGCAGGCGGGGCATGGCAGGATAGCTCCATAGTGCATTGTCGACTTACAGCGATGTAACTCCGACAGGTGCAAACCAGGATTTTTGTGCGCTGGCAAGGAAAACAAGCCTGCCATGAGGGAGTATACTCTTATCGTATTCGACCGACATGGCAGGCGAAGTTTGACGCAGCCAGCGCGCAAAAGGACGGTTTGCACTACTGCGAGTGTTCGCCAAGCGACTTGATATACTCCACCATGGCCCCCAACTGTTCCGGCGTCAGGTGTTCGTAGGGCGGCATCATGGGGTCGAAGCCCTTCACCGTGCCCAGCGCCGGGGCATTGGCGATCTTGGCGCGCAGGTAGGCTTCGTCGGCGGTGACCTGCTGCTCCTTGCCGTCGCGCAGCACGATGGTCGGCGCGTTCCACAGCCCCTTCAGGCTGGGCCCGGCGATGACCGAACCGTCGGTCGAATGGCACGAGATGCAGCCCTCGGCCTCCATCAGCCGCCTGCCTTCCTCGTGCCCCACCTCGTTGCCGTGCATCAGCCAGCCCAGCATTTCCTCCATCTCCTCGGGCGGCACCATGCCTTCCGTGGACGGCATGATGGGGTCGTAGCCCACCACCACCTCGGCGTTGGGGTCCACGAAGGCGCGGCGCAGGTACCCTTCGTCGGCCACCACCTTGCGCTTCGTGCCGTCGGGCAGCGCCACCTCGCGCTCGGCCCCGTACAGGTCCTTGAAGGTGGGACCCACGCCCGGGGTTCCGTCCAGCGAATGGCACGAGATGCAGCCGTGGGTTTCCATCAGCGCCCTGCCCTTGCCGCCGGGCGCGTCGGCGCTGGCCAGCCAGGCGTCGAAGGCGGCCCGGTCCACCACCTTCACCGTGGTGATCATGTTGGCGTGCTTCAGGCCGCAGTATTCGGCGCACAGCAGGTCGTACTCGCCGGGCCGGTCGGCCTTGAACCAGGCGTAGGTCTCCAGGCCGGGCACGGTGTCCATCTTGATGCGGAAGGCGGGCACGTACAGGCTGTGCAGCACGTCCACGCTGGTCATGCGCAGCTTCACCGGGGTGTCCACGGGCACCACCAGCACGCTGCCGCGCTTGCCGCCGGGGTATTCGAACACCCACGACCACATGCGGGCGGTGACCCGCACCTCCATGGCGCCCTCGGGCACGGTGCGCAGGGCCTTGTAGCCCTCCCATCCGTAGTAGAACAGGCCCATGACGATGATGGAGGGAATCAGCGTCCACGCGATCTCGGCGGGCACGTTGCCCGAAATCTGCGCGGGCACGGGATGGCGCGATTCGCGGTAATGCCACACGAACCACAGCATGGTCGCGGTGATGGCCAGCAGCACGAACACCGAGAACCCGAAGATGACGGTGAATATGAAATCGACCTGCTGCACCGGCGACAACGATTGCGGATACATGGTCACCTACCTGTAGGCCACGTCGAAGAAGGTGAGCCCGATGGCGATGGCAAGGATGACGAAGGCCGTGAACACCATCAGCCGGATGACCCTGCCCTCGTAGCGCAGGTGCATGAACCACAGGATGACCAGCCCCGCCTTGGTGGTGGCCACGGTCAGCGCCACCACCACGTTCAGGAAGCCGAAGTCGAAACTGGTGACGCCCACGGTGATGGTGGTCAGCACCATCAGCGCCGCCCACACCAGCAGGTTGGTGCGCACGGGGACGGCATGGTGTGCGGTGTTGTGTCCGGTCATGCTGGCCCCCTCAGACCACAAGGTAGAAAAGCGGAAAAAGATAGATCCACACCAGGTCCACCAGGTGCCAGTACAGGCCGCCGTTCTCCAGGAACACGAAGTGCTCCGGGGTCACCCGGCCAACGCGCATCAGATGCCAGCCGTACAGCAGCACGGCCCCGCCGATGACCACGTGGATGCCGTGCAGCCCGGTCATCAGGTAGTACAGGTTGAAGAACACCATCTCGCCGGGCGGCAGCGCCAGCAGGCCGGGGCTGTCGGGGTAGATGCCGTGGCCGATCTTGGCGTTCCACTCGAAGAACTTGTTGACCAGGAACACCCCGGCCAGGGCCACCGTCAACAGCACCAGCCGCTGCGACAGCACCGTCCTGCCGCGTTGCAGGGCGCTGATGGCCAGGGCCATGAACAGCGAACTGGTGATGAGCACCACGGTGTTGACCGTACCGAAGGTGCGGCTCAGTTCCTTGCCCGCGGCGTGGAATTCCGCCGGGTAGCGGTGCAGGAACACGGCATAGAGCAGGAACAGCCCGCCGAACAACAGCACTTCCGTGAACAGGAACAGCCACATGCCGATCTTGGCGCCTTCGTAGTCGCGGTGCTCATGCATCGGGCTTTACCCCCGTGAAATCGTAGGGGCCGTGCGTGACCACGGGCTCGGCGTCGAAGTTGTGGTGCGGCGGCGGCGACGGCGCCATCCATTCCAGCGTTGCCGCGCCCCACGGGTTGCGGCCCACGGGCTTGCCGTGCCGGATGCCCCGCCACAGGTTCCAGAACATCAGCAGCAGCCCCGTGGCCAGCACCCACGAGCCCATGGTGGAGAAGAAGTGCCCCTCGGCGTACTTGGGCAGGTAATCGTAGTAGCGGCGCGGCATGCCCTGCAAGCCCAGGATGAACATGGGGAAGTACAGCAGGTTGAAGCCCACGAAGGCAATGAGGCACGACCAGTTGGCCATGCGCTTGTCGTACATCCGCCCGTAGATCTTGGGGAACCAGTAGTGCATGGCTCCGAACAGCCCGAAGCCCATCCCCCCGAAGATCACATAGTGGAAGTGCGCCACCACGAAGTAGGTGTCGTGCACGTGCACGTTGGTGCCCGCGGACCCCAGCACGAGGCCGGTGAGCCCGCCGATGGAGAACAAAAAGATGAACGCCAGCGCGTACCACAGCGGCGGCTCCACCCGGATGGAGCCCTTGTACAGCGTGGACACCCAGTTGAAGACCTTGATGGCCGAGGGAATGGCCACCACGAAGGTCAGGAACGAGAAGACCATCACCGCCGTGTCGCTCATGCCGCTGACGAACATGTGGTGCGCCCACACCAGCGACCCGGCGAAGGCGATGGCAAGGCTGGAGAAGGCGATCATCTTGTAGCCGAAGATGGGCTTGCGCGCGAACACCGGAAGAATTTCCGAGATCACGCCCATGGCGGGCAGGATCATGATGTACACCGCCGGGTGCGAGTAGATCCAGAACAGGTGCTGGTACAGGATGGGGTCGCCCCCGCGCGAGGGGTCGAACAGCCCCACCCCAAGCACCCGCTCGGCGAAGATGAGCAGCACGGTGATGCCGAGGATGGGCGTGGCCAGCACCTGTATCCACCCGGTGGCGTACAGCGACCAGCAGAACAGCGGCAGGCGGGTCCAGGTCATGCCGGGGGCGCGCAGCCGGTGCAGGGTGGTGATGAAATTGAGCCCGGTGAGGATGGACGAGAAGCCCAGGATGAACACGGCGATGACCGCCACATCGACGTTGGTGGTGGTCACCGCGCTGAACGGCACGTAGAAGGTCCAGCCCGTGTCCGGCGCGCCCTTGCCCGTGACCAGCGAGAGCACGGCCAGCGCCGCGCCGATGATGTACAGCCACCACGAGAGGATGTTCAGCCGGGGAAACGAGACATCCTCGGCCCCGATCTGGATGGGCAGGAAGATGTTGCCGAACGCGGCGGGAATGCTGGGAATGACCACCAGGAAGATCATCACCACGCCATGCAGGGTGAACAGCGCGTTGTAGGTCTGCGGCCCCATGATGGTGCGGCCCGGCGCGACCAGTTCGAGCCGGATCAGGAAGCCCAGCGCAAGCCCCACCAGGAACATGGTGACGATGCAGTAGAGGTACAGCATGCCGATGCGTTTGTGGTCGGTGCTGAACAGCCACGAGGCGAGCCCCCCTTTCGTGCCGGGCAGCGGCTGGAAGAAGCTCGGGTGGTCGTGCGCGTCTGCGCTCATGCGATGGTCTCCTGTGTCTGGTGCGGGCCGTGCGGACTGCCGGACTCTGCCGGGGCGGTCTTTGTCGATGGACTCGATACGGTACGGTGGCGCGCCGCCTAGCCCGGCGGCGGGCCGGACGGAGGAGTGCCGGACGGGGGTGTACCGGACGGGGGCGTGTCTCCCGGTCCCTTGCGTTCCTTGCGGCGCGGGCCTCCCCACACCAGCACGAACAGCAGCACCGCCGCGCCGAACAGGATGATGATCCCGGCGATGCGCATAAAATCGAACACGTAGCGCCGCCCTTCCGGGTCGTAGGTGAAGCAGTACGACAGCACGCGCTTCACCGACAGGCCGATGGTGCCGTGCGAGGCCTCGGTGACGGCCATGGTCAGGTCGAAGGGCAGGAAGCTCTGGCCGTACAGGTAGCGCACGATCTTGCCCCCCGGCGCGGTGACGATGAGCGCCACGGGGTGGATGAAGTCGCGCCCCTGCCGGGTGAACCGGAAGCCGATGGCGTCCATGAACCTGTTGATGGAAGCAAGGTCGCCGGACAGGAAGCGCCAGCCGTCCTCCGGATAGGCGAAATTCATGGCCGCGAAATAGTTCTGCTTCTTGCGCGCGGCCAGTTGCGGGGTGTCCGTCTCGTCAAAGCTCACGGACAGCACGCGGTACTCCTTGCCCGGTTGCAGCGAAACCTGCGGCAGCACCCGCGCCAGCGAGCTTTGCAGCATGTTGCACACCGTGGGGCAGGAATAATAGATGGGCGCGATGATCACCGGCACGTCCATCAGGGTGCGCGGGTCGACGGGGTTGCCCGCCTCGTCGCGCAGCAGGATGCCCTCGGGGATGATGTCGCCGAGGTGCTCGTCCACCCCGGCCAGTTGCGCCTGGGAGGCCGGGTCCCCTCCTCCGGGCTGCCCTGCCGGGCCGGGCTGGCCGGACTGGCCGAATCGGCCCGTGGTGGGCGGGGGCACCGGATGCACGTGTTCCGCTGGCGCCTGCGCGGCATCGGAGGCGGCGCCGTGGCCCTGATGGTCCCCGGTTTCGGCGGCCACGGGAACGGGGGCCGGGGCGGCGGACGGAACCGCCGCCCGGACCCCCGAGGCGAACACTGCGAGCAGGACAAGCAGCGAGGCCGTGGCGACAAGCGCGCGCACGCAGGCAACCGTCATGCGAATGGGGCGTACGCGCATCGCCATGCACCTACAGCTTGGACATGTAGTCGGCCATGGCCTTCATTTCCTCGTCGGAGTAGCGCTTGACGAGGTTGGTCATGACGGCCTTCTTCTCGCCGCCGTAGCTGCCGTCGGCGTAGCCCTTCAGCTTCTTGAACAGCTCATCGGCCGTCTGGCCCTTCACGGCGTGGCCCACGCCCATGGCCTGCTTGGAGCCGTCGGCCCCGTGGCAGCCCACGCACGACTTGTACAGCGCCGCGCCGTCGGCGGCCACGGCGGCGGAAATGCCGAAGGCAAAGGCGGCACAGATGCTCATGACCACAAGAATGCGTTTCATGCGAGTTCTCCTGTTCCGGTGATGCCGGGTTTTCCGGACCACGCGCGGGGTGCCCCGCCCGGGCCGGGCTAGAAGGAGGCCATGTGCGCGGCCAGGGCGCGCATGTCCTCGTCCGAAAGCTTTTTGGCGATTCCCGCCATGACGACCTTTTTCGAGCCGCCGTAGCTGCCGTCCGCGTAGCCCTTGAGCTTGCCGTACAGGGCTTCGGCGGTCTGGCCCTTCACGGGCCGCGCGGCCCCCAGGGCCGCCTTGCCGCCGTCCTCGCCATGGCAGCCCGCGCACTGGGCGTACAGCGCCGCGCCGTCGGCGGCCAAGGCGGTTCCGGCTGCCGCCGGAACCCATGCCGCACAGGCCAGCAGGACGCCAAGGACCGCGCCGGAGATGCAAACCTTCATGTCACCTCCACGGGACAAAAACGATTCCAAGTGCCCGTAGGATAACGCCTGAAGGCAAAAAAAAGCAACCGCCTTCCCGCCTTGGACGGCTGCTGCCGCGTTTGCGCCGCCCCAAGCGCGTC